>CAUZWH010000124.1:0-8012 GCA_963583675.1 Alphaproteobacteria bacterium | reverse complement strand
ATCTCGTAGCCCTGACCGCGATAGCGCATATCGCACGAAACTTCCAACTCGAGGTCTGCAGTTTCGCCGACGTCGATGTCACTCTGCACCTCCGCTTGCATATCCGCAATTAGCGCTTCGATCTCCGGCCAATCGATTTCCTGCAGTGGGCACAGGCGAGAACGGACCACCGCACATACCATCGGGGCACGCGCCAGACCGACCGCAGCGCCCACACCGGCATCCGGGATCACGACCACCTCCGGCGCGCCGAGTCGCGCGGCGACTGCGCAGGCATGCACCGGTCCGGCGCCGCCAAAGGCAATCATACGGAGTTTTCGAGGATCGTAACCCAGAGTCACCGCATGCAAACGCGCGGCACGACTCATCTGTTCTACAACGATTTCGTGAATCGCCGCCGCCGCATCTTCTACCGTACGATTCAATGGCGTGGCGATTTCGCGCTCGATTGCAGCACGCGCCGCACTCGCATCCAGCGTTAGGGCGCCGTCGGAGAAGTTGTCGGGATGCAGATAACCGAGAACCAGGTCGGCATCTGCAACCGTCGGCCGCGTTCCACCGCGCCCGTAGCAGGCAGGCCCAGGTTCGCTGGCAGCACTTTCCGGACCTACTGTTATGAGGCCCATTTGATTCAGTACGGCGATACTACCGCCGCCGGCGCCGATCTCGATCAAGTCAACCGCACTGGCCGCAACAGGCAAGCCACTACCCGGTGTAAATCGAGCCAAACGGGCGACCTCGTAACTGCGAGTCAATTGCGGTCGCCCGTTCTTGATGACCGCGGCTTTAGCGGTAGTGCCGCCCATATCGAATGACAGCGCCATCTCCCATTGCAGCTGTTTGGCCGTCGCGGCCGCCACTAACACGCCGGCGGCTGCACCGCATTCCAGCATTTCAACCGGTCGCCGTGTCGCGGCTGCCGGGGTCATACGTCCGCCGTAAGAGGAAAACAAACGCAAGGGCGCCTGGATCCCCGCGTCGATGAGTCGCGTTTCTAGGTCGTGCAAATAGGCCGCCACTCTGGGATACAGGTAAGCGTTCGCCACGGTTGTCGCGGTGCGCTCGTACTCGCGAATTTCCGGACACACATCACTCGACAAGACGATTGCTCCGTCAAATCCCGCTTCGCGCAGCGTCGCCTGCACTGTCTGTTCATGCGCCTGATTTCGGTACGCATGCAAGAGACAAACCGCGACCGACTCTATGTCAGCGGCAGTTAAGCGCCGTGCCACGGCGCGAACTGCATCGACATCAAGAGGTTCATAAACGCGTCCATCGGCCGCAACCCGTTCGGCAACTTCGAAACGTCTGTTTCTCGCAACCAGCGGTATCGGTAGTTTGATGAACAAATCATAGACGTCGTAACGCGACTCGCGACCGAGTTCCAGAATGTCACGAAAGCCAGCCGTCGTTATCAGTGCCGTGCGGGCCCCGGTTCGTTCAATCAAGGTGTTCGACGTTTGGGTGGTCGCATGGATCACCATCGATACCGCCGCAGGCACCGCATCAACACAATGCAGCAAACGCCCGATCCCTTGCATCGCGCCGGCGGCAAGTTCTCGTGTTGTGGTCAGCACTTTTTCGGTTGCGAGCAACTCGCCATTCGAATCAGCAAGCACCAGATCAGTAAACGTACCACCTATATCCACGCAGATCGTCAGCGCCTGGGCTTTGCTGAATTGTGTGTTCACGGGTTACAACTCACCGAGCGAACTTTCTGCCGCATGCAGGGTTGTTTCAACGTCAGTATCGTCGTGAGCGGTTGAGAAGTAACTGCGCCCGCCGACCCGCACCATGATCCCGTTACGAATCAGTCCCTGATGGAAACGCATCAGCAATGTCTTGTCTGCCAACTGTGCGCTGCGATGGTCGGTAATCGGCGTCCCGCAAAAGGCCAGGTCCCAAAGCGGACCGAACCCGACGACCTGGGCTTCGATGCCTCGTCTTTTCTCGAGCAACTCTCTGAGTCCTTGCTTGAGATATTCTGCACGTTCGTGCATTGCGTCCAGCACGCCCGGCTTGCGCAGTTCATCGAGCGTCGCGACGCCGGCCGCCGCAGCCAGTGGATTACCGGCCTGTGACGAGGTTACATAGGTGTACCCGTCATTGACTCCGCTACGATGGGGGTTCGCGTGGTCCATGATATCGGCCCGTCCGGCAACGGCTGCTACCGGAAGGCCCCCGCCCAGGGCTTTGCCGAAGGCGCCGAGATCGGGAGTCACACCAAACACTTCGGCCGCGCCGCCAAGCGCGTGTCGAAACCCGGTGACGATTTCATCGAAAACTAGCGTTACGCCAAATTGATCACAAAGCTGCCGCAGGCCTTCCAGGAATTCAGGATGGGCTGCATAACTGCGTTGTACGGGCTCGACAATTATCCCTGCTAATGAGCGCCAGTGCTTCTCGACGATTTGCCGCGTTGTAGTGATGTCATTGTAGGGCGCGATCAGAACCAATTCCCTTATCGCAGCCGGAATACCTGCGGATTCGGGATCGCCAAGCGTGGTTTCGGTCCCGCTGGCTGTCGATCTATTCCACAAACTGTAGTCGCTGTTGCCGTGGTAAGCGCCATCGAACTTGAGGATCCTGTCGCGACCCGTGTACGCACGGGCGAGCCTCAAAGCCATCATCACGGCCTCGGCACCGGATAACGTAAAACGGACTTTCTGTACCCAGGAAACCATTTGCGCGACTCGCTGGCCGAGACGTATCGCAGGCTCGTTACGAATGCTAACGAACTGCATCGCTTCGGCCGCCTGCCGTTGCACTGCCGAGACGATTGCGGGGTGACTGTAACCCAGAATCAGCGAACCGCCACCACATGAATAGTCGATAAAACGACGGCCATTACTATCGACTAAATGTGCGCCCGTACCGGACACGGGGATGTGATCGGAGTCCTCGGCGTAGCGGTGCCGACCCAGCACGCCGCCCGGAAACACGGTGTCGGCCTGTTCCAGAAGTTCGTTGGTGAGGTTCGTATCCATCCCGTTTGCCGACCCGGCAAGAAGCCACCGATCACGCGGCATCTCAAGCGAGCGTCTGACCCCCGTCGATAAAGAGATTTTGCCCAGTGATGTGGCGAGCGTCTTCGCTTGCCAGAAACGCCACGGCATTTGCGTGATCAATCGGGTCCGCAAATCGCCCCAATGGAATCCCGATCCGGAATGTCTCGGTGTTGCCCTTGAGAATGCCATCCAGCGTTGCCGCATCATAGGTGTCCAGCATTTCTGTTCTGGTCGAACCGGGTGAAATGGCGTTGACCCGGATATTATGTCGTGCAAGTTCGAGCGCGAGCACCTGGGTCAAGCCCAATAATCCGGATTTAGCGGCCGAGTAAGCCGCATTGTAAAGACGCGCTGCTGCAACAACGTTGGAAACAACGTTAATGATCGAGCCGCTGTTGCGTTGTTTCATGGATGGTACAACTGCGCGCGCGCATACCAGCGGTCCCCGGAGATTTATCCGCATGACCCGATCCCACAGCGCAAGATCAAGATCGTCGATCGGTGTCATCGCCAAGATGCCGGCACTGTTGACTAACACCGAGATAGGAATTGTGCGGCTACGTAGCGCAGCAACCGCCTCTTCGACAGCCGTTTCGTCCGCTATGTCGATGACCATCGCTTCCGCAATTCCACCGCCTTTCACCAACGCCGCGACCGTCGCATGCGCCGCGTCGCCGTCGAGATCCCAGATGCTCACTGCGTAGCCCTTGGCAACGAGTTTCGTGGCACAAGCCCGCCCGATCCCTTTGGCGCCACCGGCAACTATCGCAAATTCAGTCATTGGTTGATTCCCGGATTTACTCGATTTCCGCCACCGGTTCGCCAGATCGGATTGTTTGTCCTACTTCGACCAGCTGTCGCGTGAGACGACCAGAGGTACTCGCTACGACTTCAATCATGGCTTTATCGCACTCCACGGTCAAGATCGGTTCGCCCTTCTCGACCTCGTCACCAATCTTGACCAGCCACTCGTCCACCGCGGCTTCATCTATCGTTTGCCCGATCTCGGGCATCACTACCGTGTTCGCCATAATTCAATCACTCTGTTTGTAACATGTACAATGCACTTGTACGGTTTGATTAATTTTGCAACGAAAAAGCTTCTACCAGACTCTTCGTTTTCACAAAACTCAACACACCATCGATACCGCATTCGCGAGCTATACCGCTCGCTTTGTCGCCACCGAATGGCAATGCCGGGTCGAGCAGCTTGTAACAATTGATCCAGACACTTCCGGCACGCAACTCGTGTTGCAACCGACGCGCCCGAGCGGCACCGCCAGTGTAAGCACCGGCCGCGAGTCCATACGGCCCGGCATTGGCGGCGACGATTGCAGATGCTTCGTCCGCAAAAGGTTCGAGGCAAGTTACGGGGCCGAATATCTCTTCGTGGTTTACACGTGCAGGGTCCGGGACGTTCGCCAGTAAAACAGGATTCATGAAAAACCCGCCGTCGGGTTCAAACGTCTGCGGCCAATGCCCGCCGACCACCTGAGCGCCTGTGTCCACCGCGTCGTCGACCAACTCTTTTACGTGCTGGCGAGCCGCGCGTGTGATCATAGGTCCCATGATAGTCGCCGGCTGTAACGGGTCTCCCCCAATAAAACGCTCGGACGCTGCCACCAACAATGCCACGAAGTCGTCATAACAGGACGCTTCGATCAAAATACGTGCGGCGGAGACGCACGATTGTCCGGTAGTACCGAAAGCCGCGGATGCCGCATCCTGCGCTGCCTTGCGCAGATCACAATCGGCAAAAATCAATAATGGGCATTTGCCGCCGAGTTCCAATGCCACAGCGGCGCCGCGCCCGCCACAAACACTTGCGATATTGCGGCCGGTGGCAATCGACCCGGTGAACGTCACTTTACCGACACGCTCGTCAGCAACCAGCACACCACCAGGTTGTGCCCCACCAGTAACCACATTTAGTGCACCCGCCGGCAGTCCGGCTTCGCCGGCGAGCACCGCATACTGAAGCGTTGAGAAACAGGCCAACGGTGACGGTTTGACGACCACGGTATTACCGGCGGCGAGGGCGTGGGCTGTTTTCTGGGCAATCTGCAGTAGCGGTGCGTTCCATGGCGTCAACGCGGCCACCACGCCGTAAGGTTCCAAGATCGTCGCCGCGAACAGCCCGCCCCCGAGCGGTACCACGCGTCCCTCGAGCTTGTCCGCAACGCCCGCACAATACTCAAGTTGCTCGGCGCTGCGTGCCACTTGTGCGCGGGTTTCGGCCAGTGTGCGGCCACTGTCCAGGCTATCTAGGTGAGCGAACGATTCGCTGTTGTCGCGCAACATGCCGGCGAGCCTAGTCAACACCGCACCACGTTCGCGCGCCGGCGTTGCTGCCCAATGCGGGGCTGCCCTCGCGGCCGCCGTGACGGCATCGTCGATATCCCCAGCAGCCCCATCAGGTATCTGCCCCAAAGGATGCCCGAAAGCTGGATTCAACACCGTTATTCGCGCACTGGAGCGCGCTGTTTTCAGTGCGCCATCGACGAAAATTTGATCAGATATGGGGTGCATAACGCTTACCGAAGAAACGCGAGGCAGTACGAAACAATCGGTCGATGGTAAGCCCGAGGATCCCGAGCGTGATCAGCACGACGTAGATGTTGTCGACCAGCATGTAAAGCCGAGCCTGCCACAGCATCGTTCCAAGGCCCGAGTTCGCGCCGATGATTTCGGCGGCAACAATGGTAGTAAACGCATTCGCCATTGCGATTCGCGCACCCACGAGAATGAAGGGCATGGCGGCCGGAAGTGTAACAAGATAGAACAGCTGTACCTTGCTTGCTCCCAACGCCTGCGCCGCCCGAATTTTATTCTTCTCTATCGATGCGACGCCGGCGGCGGTGTTTATGGTTACGGTAAACACAGTCACCCACGCGATCAGGAAGATGCGGGACGCTTCACCGAGACCGAAGAAAATCACGGCCACAGTTATCATCGCGATGGATGGTATGAACCGAAGTAGCTCGACATAGGGTTCCAGTATCAAACGCATTATTCGAGAACTACCCATGAGCAGTCCAAGCGGCATTGCGATTACCGAACCGATGATGAACCCAGCCATGATGCGCTTTAACGATACGTAGGATTCTTGTATGAGCGTTCCGTCCAGCAGCAACTTGGCAAACGTGACGAGGAACTGCGCGGGCGACGGAAACAGCACCGAATTCAGAAGCAATGAGCCCAAGTGCCATATCATGAAGAATCCAACAATCGACAGCAGGTAAATTGTCAAACCCTGTATGTTGTTCCGATTCTTCTCCTGCTTGTGCCGCTTGGTCGCCGCGACCGCAGCACTTGTGAGCGGCCGACCAGCATCTTCGATGCGCCCGGCCTGCGCCGCCAGCGACTTGTTTGTTTCGTCGGCGATGAGATCCTGGACATGTCCATACATACGCACGAATTCCATATCGACACGGTCACGCTTGAGCGTGGATGGAACGTCAATCAACGCTTTGATTCCGGCATTGGGCCCAGCGGTCATCACTCCGATGCGCGTGCCGAGCAGTAAAGCTTCTTCGATGTCGTGCGTGATGAATAGCACGGTGATGCGATGATCCTGCCAAATTCGGCGCAGTTCGTCTTGCAGCACCCGCCGCGTCTGCGCGTCCAATGCCGCGAAAGGTTCGTCCATCACTAACATGCGTGGTTTGTTAGCCAGCACCCGGGCCAGTTGAACGCGTTGGCGCATACCCCCGGACAACTCATGCGGGTACTTATGCCCCTGGTCGGCCAGGCCGACAAGCGCTAGAAACTCATCCGCCACCCGGTTTCGTCGCGCCTGATCTGCTCCCGCCAGGCGCAACCCGAACTCGACGTTTTGGCGCGCGCTCAACCAGTCGTACAACGAATTGTCCGCCTGAAATACCACGCCGCGATCGCGCGATGGACCGTTGACGCTGTTGCCATCGAATTCCGCACTGCCGTCGGTAGGCGCTTCAAACCCGGCAAGGATATTGAGTATTGTCGTTTTGCCGCAGCCGCTGGGGCCAAGTAGACAGAAAAAATCGTCAGCTTGGATCTCGAGATCTACCCCTTCAATGGCGGTAAACTGTTGTCCGTCGCCGACGAAAGTCTTGGCCAGGTTACGCAATCGTATGCGGGTCACGTCGCCGGTGCGCTGTTCCGACTCCACGGTGGCAACGTCTGCCATTTCAACCATGGCACACCTGGCGAACAGTTTCGATAATCTGCTTTTCGGAGGGAATGAACAGTTGCTCAAGTGCTGCGTTGTACGGCACAGGTGTGGACGGCGCCCCTATTCGAAGCGGTGGTGCTTTTAGTGCGTCGAATGCTTTCTCAGTCACGGCGGCTGCGATTTCTCCTCCGAAGCCGGCAAACCGACACGCTTCGTGTACCACCACCAGACGTCCGGTTTTTTCCACCGATGTGACGATCGTGTCGATATCCAGTGGCGCGAGAGTCCGCGGGTCGACCACCTCAACTGAGATGCCTTCCCGCTTCAGTCGGCGTGCCGCCTGCAGCGCCTTGCGGACCATGCCTGACGTCGCCACCACGGTGACGTCGCTACCCTCACGTTTCACTTCCGCGACTCCGAACGGAATCGTATACAGTTCCTCGGGAACCGGCCCCGATAGAAAATAGAGCAGCTTGTGTTCGAGGAACACCACCGGGTTCGGATTACGAATTGCCGTATGCAACAAACCCTTGGCGTCGTACGGCGTGCTCGGCGCAACGACGATCAGCCCCGGAATATGCATGAACCAGGTTTCGAGGCTTTGCGAGTGCTGCGCGGCCAACTTGACGCCAGCTCCCATAGGCGCGCGTACCACTAGCGGCACCCGCGGGCGCCCGCCAAGCATATAACGCAGCTTGGCAGCTTGATTCACGAGTTGGTCGGCCGCCAGTGTCATGATATCCATGAACTGGATTTCCACGATCGGTCGCGCGTCGCCAAGCGCCAGACCAATGCCCACACCCGTGATCGCCTGCTCTGAGATCGGTGTATCGCGAACCCGGTCCGCGCCG
>CAUZWH010000123.1:0-8029 GCA_963583675.1 Alphaproteobacteria bacterium | reverse complement strand
CTGGGAACCCCCGAAAAACCTGGTAGTCCGAGGGCCGTATTGTTACGTCCGTAACCCGATGATCAGCGGCGTTGTGATTTTGCTGGTCGCAGAAGCGCTGGTGCTCCGGTCGTGGCCCATTCTTTTGTGGGCGGCGCTCTTTTGCGTGGTGAATACGATCTATTTCATGTGGTCTGAGGAACCCGGCCTGGAGCGGCGTTTCGGCGAAGATTACCGGCGCTACAAAGCAAGCGTTCCGCGTTGGATCCCGCGCGTGCGACCCTGGGAACCGTCTTGATTAGCGAAAGCTCGGAAGACCGGGGTGGGCGACATAAACGCCGATAGCAGCCAGGCTTTGTCGCCCAGACCGATCCTGCGGCGGACTCGACGGGTGTAATCACGCCATCGTGTCTGCGTTACGTCGCTACCGATGTAAAAATGAATCCGGTATGTCAGCCGGAGTCGAGACCGCGTGACCAGCGATTACCTGAGTTCTAGGGATGCCCAATCCTGGGTGCCCGACCGGCCGTGCGGCGGGCGGGCGGCGGCTATTGAACGCACCTGGCAGCGCATGCAGGTGACCGATCAATGGCACGATTCACAATTGCTGGGCCGGCGCGGGCCGATCGGCTGCGTTGCGCTGGAGATCACCCAGCGCTGCAATCTGGACTGCACGCTGTGCTACCTGTCCGAGAGTTCCGAAGCGGTTAAGGACCTGCCGATCGAGGTCGTCTTCCGGCGCATTGACCTAATCGCCGAGACGTATGGACCGGGGACCAACGTCCAAATCACCGGTGGCGATCCCACTTTGCGCGATCGTCGCGAATTGGTCGCAATTTGCCGCCGTCTGGTCGCGCGCCGCCTTAAGCCGGCTTTATTCATCAACGGGATCCGCGCCGATCGGGCGCTGCTCACCGAACTGGCCGCGGCCGGGCTGGTCGACGTCGCCTTTCATGTCGATATGACGCAGCAGCGGCCGGGATACGCCAGCGAGGCTGCGCTCAACAGCGTGCGGGAGGACTACATCGAGCGGGCGCGTGGTCTTGGCATCGCGGTCGTGTTCAACACCACGGTGTTTGCCGGCAATCTCGACGACATACCCGCGCTGGCGCGTTTCTTCGCCGATCATGCCGACGTCGTCGGGCTGGCGTCGCTCCAGCCGCACGCGGGGGTGGGACGCGGCGTCGAGGACGGGCCGTCGGATAATATCAGCGCTGACGCGGTCGTCGCGGCGGTCGAGGCCGGGCTTGGTTGCAGCTTGGCTGTGGGCGCCATCCAGGCGGGCCACGCGCGCTGCAATCGCTCCGGCGCTGTTCTGGTCGCTGGCGGCGCAGCCGTCCCGCTGGTCGGGGAGCCAAACTTTGCTGCGGCGATGATTGCCGCCAGTGGGGCGTTCCATCCGGATCGCCGGGATCTGGTTCGGGCGCTGCGCGAGATCATCGTTTGGGCGGCCCGCCGGCCACAGCTGTGGCCGGGCGTGGCTGCTTGGGGGATCGGACGGTTGTGGGCACTGCGCCGCGGGTTGGGCCCTGGGCGGTTCCGGATCCGCAAGCTCTTTATTCTTCGTCCACGATTTCATGGACGCTGACCGCCTCGAACCTGACCGCCTGAAAGCCTGTGCCTTCACCGTGGCGACCGAAAGCGGACTGGTTCCTATGTGCCTGCACAACGCCCGGCGGGATGCCTTCATACTCGCGCCGGTGCGGCTTGCCGACGCAGACGGCGAGCAGCACTGGGATCCAGCCACCGGTCACGCGGGTGGCGACAGGATGATGAGCGGTGCTGTGACGCTAAACCGCAAGACGGCGAAGGGACGCGCCCGGCTGGCGCTGGCGCGCCCAGAACGGCTTCAGAACAAGCGGTTCGCAACCTGACGGCCAACAACGTTCAGCAGCATCTCCTTGACCAGCGTTTGCTCGAAATGGTCTTCGGAAAGCGGGGCGATCGTCGGCGCTCGGAAATCGGTGTTGCCATCAAATCCCAATGGGACGCTTCGCGCACCGCGATTGATGCCTTCGTCGAACCATTTCGTCTTCGCCAGCAATTGGATCGCATCGCCGCGCAGCGGCATGCTGTCGGTGGGCCACCGGCCAATGATGTAGCCGTAGATATAGGACCACCATTGCACATGATCAGTGAGCGGCCGCGCCAACGCCTCCCATTGCCGCAGCGAATTCGCGACGTCTTTACCGTCGGTGACGATCGCTGCCAACGCCATGGCGTTGGTGAAGGCCATATTGGCGGCCTGCCCGAGATTTGGCGGCATTCCATGCGCAGCATCGCCCAGAATGGCGACGCGACCGTCCGACCAAGTCCGGCATCGGATGTAGCCGATTCGATCCCAGCGGCCATCCTCACGGAAGCGGTTGACCAAATCTTCCTGGAGCGGAAACGTCTCGCGCCAGAAGTCTCGATCGATGGGGATCTTTCGCCCGCGTTCGTCCTCGATCGGCGCGCTGAGGAAGATGTAGTTCTCGCCGTCGGTGCAGGGGTTGTAGAGAAGCCGCCACGGACCGTGCCAATACTCGGTAATGATATCCTCGGGATCGCCACTCTTGTGCTGGATGAGCATCCGGATTCCAGCTTCGATCCCGTAGTCATGAATCCGGGTTGCATAAAGGCTCTCGCGTAAGCGTGAGTAGACCCCGTCGGCAGCAACAATCAGATCGGCATGACGTTCTTCGCCGCTTTCCAAAACAAGGACGCCTTCGCGCGCGACGGAAACCGCGGTGGAGGAGGTGCGTATCGTCACACCCTCGGCCACGGCGCGATCGATGAGGGCCTGGTAGAGGTCGGCCCGCGGCGGCAGTAGGAGGCCGTCTTCCGCAGTCATCTGCCGGGTCATGAGGATGGTCCCCTCCTGATCGGCAATGCGCCATTCCTTGATCACTTTCGCACGCCGGACGGCGTCATCGTACGCGCCGACCATCTGTAACGACTTCAAGCCGTTACCCCACAGCCAAATACCGGCGCCAAACATGCGCAGATCAGCGTTTCGCTCGTGTAGCGTTACTTGCCAACCCAACTGAGCCATCCGCACGGAAAGTGCAAGGCCGGACAAGCCGGCGCCGGCAATCTCTACGGTGGGTCCTTTACTACTCATCGCAATCCCCTCGGTTTCTGGTTGCCAGGCTCGTTCGACGACGAGACCCCAACGCGTCCGTTTCACGCGTCGGGGGTTCTCCTAGCACACGCGCTGGCGTAGAGCATCTGTCTGAGACTCGGGGTGATCTTTAGGTTTGGTGTGTGGGTCCAACCAAACATTGGTTAGTCGACGGCGGTCTCGCTAAGCGCTGGCGGCAGACCAAACTGATGGCGCCGACGACGTGCGTTTGTATACTCGGCGCGAAGCTTGCAGCTAATCAATGGGGAAGACGATGACGCAGTCGGACATGGACTATGCGACGGTGCTCGAAAAGATAAACGCCATCAATGCGGGCAAACACCGCCGTAATCATCCATTGTGGATCTCGCTCCTAGGGGGCGAACTAAGCCGGCCGCAGGTGATGGAGTTTTTGCGCCAATTCAGCGTCATCCCGCTGTACAACCACTTCTATCATGGGCCGCTTTACGTGAGTTGTCCCAACCCGAAATGGCGCGCCCGCATGGCCGAGGTCGTCTACGAAGAGGGCACCGGCAATCTTTACTCGAACGGCGTGCCGCATTGGCAGCTCTACATCCAGATGGGCGAGGCGTTCGGCATTAGTGCCGAGGAGATGTATGCGACCGAGTACGGCGCCGGTGCCCTGTCGGTTCGTTCGTATCTGACCGCAACCTGCGACCGTAGTTTCCTTGAAGGGGTCGCCGCCACATCACTTGCCGGCGAAGCTCAAGTGCCCGGGACCGCCGGCAAACTCTCGGACCTTTTCGTCGAGCACTACGGACTGACCCCCGAGCAAGCCATGTTCTACGCCGTTCACGAAGAGGCCGACCGCGACCACTCCGAAGCCGGGCTCGAGTTTCTGCGCGAGTTCGCAAAAACCGACATGGATCTCGACCTCGTGGTCCGTACGGTGCGTGACGCCGTGGAGGTGAACTGGTGGATGTATAGCGATATTCACCGGCGCATCGAAGACATCGAATAAGCCGTTCACCTTGCCGAGCGCTACTCGGCGGATGCAAGCATCTCTTCGTTTGCGGTAGGACCGAGACCCTCGACGAGATGCTGTTCCCTTAAGTCGACGTCGCTCCTGCTTATTTGAGCACGGCCATGTGAATGGGTTGGCCGATGCCGAGGTGAGCGGCTTCGAGATATTGTTCAGACAGGGTCGGGTGGGGATGGATGGTGAGTGCCAAGTCTTCGAGGGTCGCGCCCATTTCTATGGCGAGAACACCCTCGGCGATGAGGTCGGAGGCGTGGGGCCCAACGATGTGGACGCCGCGCACGACATCGCCGGCCTGGTCGGCGATGATCTGCAGGAAGCCGTTGCTGGCGTTGAGCGTTTTGGCCCGTCCCGATGCGGTGAGCGGGAAATTGGCTATCTTGACTTTGATTCCTTCGGCCTTGGCCTCGGCCGCGGTGAGGCCGGCGCTGGCGACCTCGGGATCGGAGAACACCACCGCCGGGATAGCGGCCGGTTGAAACGCCACCTTGCGGCCGCACAACGCTTCGGCGGCAATGATGGCCTCGGCCGAGGCTTTGTGCGCCAGCGCCGGGCCCGGCGTTATGTCGCCGATGGCGGCAATGTGATCGGTGATGCGGCGGTCGGGGCGGACTTGGATGAGACCGTGATTGTCGAGTTCGATCTTGGCCCGGTCGAGCCCGAGATCGCCGCTATTGGGCTTACGGCCGACCGCGACAATCACCTTGTCGACAGCGAGTTTCTTGACGCCGTTTGGGGTATCGACGATGAGCTTGCCGCCGGCGAACGCCGACGCGGTGGATTTGGCGACGAGATCGACCTTTAACTCGGCGAGGCGTTTTTCGATCGGCTTGGCGATGCGCCGGTCCATCGTCGGCAACACCCCGTCGAGCGCCTCGACGATGGTGACCTTGCTGCCTAGCTTGGCGAGC
Organism: Alphaproteobacteria bacterium; assembly: GCA_963583675.1. Lineage (GTDB taxonomy): Bacteria > Pseudomonadota > Alphaproteobacteria > SHVV01 > SHVV01 > CAUZWH01. The sequence continues at coordinate 3,036 of CAUZWH010000123.1, read as the reverse complement.
GCGGTGCCGATTTCGAGGCCGATATAGCCACCACCGATAATTGCCACCCGCTTGGGCAACTCCTTGAGATCGAGCGCGCCGGTCGAATCGAGGACGTTGCCGCCGTTGACCTTGAAGTCGGGCAGCGTGACCGGGCGCGATCCGGTGGCTAGCACCAGATCGCGGAACTTGAGAAACTTGGCCTGGCCATCGTGGGTCGACACGACGGCTTCATCGGCCTTGGTCAGCCGCATATCGCCGGCAACGACACGGACCCCGGCTTTGTCGAGCAGGCCGCGCACGCCATCGGTCAGGCCGCCAACCAGCTTGGCCTTCCAATCCTGGAACGCGGTCATATCGATACCGGAATATTTGGCCTTGAGCCCGTAGGCGGCCCCGTCCTCACCAATGCGGTGGGCGAGATCGGCAGCTTCGATCAACCCCTTGCTGGGGATGCAGCCCACTCGCAGGCAAACGCCGCCGACACCGGCGACACCGTCGCGATCGACCAGCGTGACCTGGCGTCCGAGCTGAGCGGCCCGCAGCGCAGCAACATAACCACCGGGGCCCGCGCCAACGACGACAAAGTCGGCGGCCTCGGCAATCTGGCCGACAACCATTAGATGTATCCGAGGATGCGGGTGGGTTTTTCTAGCAGTTCGGTGACGGTGCGGACGAAGGTCCAGAGGTGCTCGCCGTCGTTGAGACGGTGATCGGTGGAGGCGCAGATAGGCAGCACTGGCCGCACAGCCGGTTCGCCATTGACCGGGATTACTTCGTCGCGGATCGCCCCGAAGCCGGCGATCGCGGCCTCGGGTGGGCGGATGATCGGCGTGCCCATGCGCGCACCGTAGCTGCCGAAATTGGTGATCGTGAAAGTGCCGTTGGTGAGTTTGTCGCGCGGAATCTTACGGGTGCGGGCGAGCTCGGCGAGCTCGCTGATCTCGATTGCCAGATCGAAGATAGATTTCATATCGGCATCGTGCAGCACGGGCACGATCAACCCGGCCTCGGTGGCGGTGGCAACGCCGATATTGTAGCGCTTGCGGTAAACGATCTCGCCTTTCTCCATATCGAACGTCGCGTTCATCGACGGCACCTTCTTGAGCGCCAGAACGCAGGCCTTGATAAAGAAAGGGAGGTAAGTGAGGCGGACGCTTTGCGCCGCGAAATCGTCCTTGAGGCTGGTGCGGGCGGCAACCAGCTCGGTTGCGTCAGCCTGGTACCAATCGATGATGTTGGGCACCTGCAGACTCGCGGTCATGCTTTCGGCGATGGTCTTGCGCAAGCCCCTGAGCTGGACGACCTCATCGGTACGATCTGGCGGCGCCACGTGCACGGTGATCGGCCGTGGCACCGCGGCAACCGCGGACGGGGTTGCCGGTTGCGCCGCGGTCGGTGCCGGGCTCGCGGCGGCACGGTCAACGTCCTCGCGGGTAATCCGCCCCTGCGGGCCGCTGCCGGGAACCGTGGTCAGATCAACGCCGAGCTCGACCGCACGCTTGCGGGTCGCCGGTGCGGCGAGTACTCGGCCACCCCGGGCCGGTGCTGCCGTAGCGGGCTCTACTGTTGCCGTTTGAACTGGCGCGGCCGCGGCCGGTGATGGGGTCGGTACTGCCGGCGCGGGAGGGGCGGGCTCTGGTTTTGCCGGCGTTGTTCCAAATTCTGCGGACTGGGTTTCGATGACCGCGAGCAACTTGCCAACCGCGATGACATCGCCGGGGCCACCGCCGATGGTTTTTAGTATGCCGTTGACCGGCGCCGGTATCTCGACCACGGCTTTATCGGTTTCGACCTCGACCATGATCTGATCGGCGCGGACCGCAGCACCTTGCTCGACAACCCAGCGCACGATTTCGCCTTCGCCGAGTCCTTCGCCGATATCTGGGAGATTGAATTGATAATCGCTCATTGTCCGTTAAGGGTCCGCTCGGCGGCGGCCACGACCTGGTTGACGTTGGGGATATAGAACTCTTCGAGACCGTGCAGCGGGTAGGGCGTGTCGGGTGCCGACACACGCTGAATCGGCGCCTCCAGCGAATAGAACGCCATCTCCTGGATTAGGGCGACGACCTCGGAACCGAAGCTCGCACTCTCAGGCGCTTCCTGCAAAATCACGACGCGGCCGGTTTTCTCGGCGGCTTCGATTACACCGTCGATATCGAGCGGCACCAGCGTGCGGAGATCAATGACGTGGGCGCTGATGCCCTTCTCGGCCAGGATATCAGCGGCCTCCTCGGCCAGAATCACCGAGGCGCTCCAGGCGAATATCGTCACATCCGTACCCTCGCGGGCAACCCGGAGTTTGCCGAACGGAACGGTGTAGTCGCCCTCGGGAACCTCGCCGGTGATCAGGCGATAGCCCTTGAGCGGTTCGAGGAACATCACCGGGTCGGGATCGCGGATCGCCGAGAGCAGCAGGCCCTTGGCGTCGTAAGGATTGGACGGCAGGACGATCTTGAGGCCCGGCGCCTGCACAAACTGCGCTTCGATCGCATCAGAATGCAGTTCCGGGGTTTTGACGCCGCCGCCGAATGGCGCGCGGATGGTTATCTGGGCGGGGTGCGAGCCGCGCGAACGAAAGCGGGTGCGCGCGATCTGCTGGCAGATCTGGTGAAAGGCCTGGTGCGAAAAACCGAGGAACTGCATTTCGGCAACCGGGACCAGGCCCGAGAAAGCAAGTCCCAGCGCCGATCCGGCGATGACGGCTTCGGCCAGCGGCGTGTCGACGACGCGTTGCGAGCCGAAGAACTGCTGCAATCCGTCGGTGGCGCGAAAAACGCCGCCGAGGTGGCCGACGTCCTCGCCCAAAATAATGACCCGCTCATCGCGCTGCATCTCCAGTTTGAGCGCGTCGCGAATCGCTTCCACCATGTTCATTTGCGGCATCGGCCAATTTCCTCCCTGCGCGTTGGAGCGCTGGTTTCTTTATTACGCTGTCTCATCGAGCTGCTTGAGACGCCAGGTGGCGCTGGCGTTGGCGCTCGAGCAGTGGCGGGCGTTCGGCATAGACTTCCTCGTAGAGATCGCCGGCCTCCGGCTCCGGATAAGCGAACG
>CAUZWH010000122.1:0-8094 GCA_963583675.1 Alphaproteobacteria bacterium | reverse complement strand
AAAAAAATCTTGGCCGGTGTCCCGGTATCACGATTGTTTCCGGGCGTTGCCTCGGTCGACAATCTTCTGCTCGTCGCGACCACCGAGTGCACCGTCCAGGGTAGCCGAGATGCCCTTGTTGCGGGACTACGAGGAGAATTGCAATGACTGGGCGCGGTGACACCGCAACCGGCAATCGGGGCCTCAATCTCATTGAACCGCTAATCTTTGAACAGGGGCAACCGGGCCGATCTGGTGTCGACTTACCCGATGCCCCTACCGTTAAGGATCGTCTCGGTGCGTGTAAGCGATCCGAGCCAATTGATCTACCGGGGTTGGCTGAGCCGCAGGTGATCCGGCACTTTGTTCGTATCAGCCGCAATAACTACTCAATCGACGCGAACATGTACCCGCTTGGCTCGTGCACGATGAAGCACAATCCACGGCTCAACGAAAAAATCGCCAGACTTCCAGGGTTTGCTGACGTTCATCCCCTGCAGCCGGTTGAAACCGTGCAAGGTGCGCTCGAACTGATCGATATGCTGGCGCGTTGGATTAAGGCGCTGACTGGCATGCCGGCCGTCGCGATGTCGCCGGGCGCCGGGGCTCACGGCGAACTTTGCGGCATCATGGCGGTGCGTGCGGCACTCGAAGATCGCGGCGATCCCCGCAAGCGAGTGCTGGTTCCCGACTCGGCGCACGGGACCAACCCGGCGACCGCAGCCCTTTGCAACTACGCCGTTGACAGTGTTCCGAGCGACGCTCGCGGCCGTATTGATCTTGCCGCGCTAAAAAATAAACTCGATACCGACGTGGCCGCAATCATGCTGACCAATCCGAATACCTGCGGTCTGTTCGAGACCGACATTCTGGAGATTGCCGATGCCGTTCACGCGGTGGGCGGGTTCTTCTATTGCGACGGGGCCAATTTTAATGCGTTGGTTGGTCGTGTCCGTCCCGGTGACCTCGGCATCGACACCATGCATATGAATCTCCACAAGACGTTCTCGACGCCACATGGCGGTGGCGGACCCGGCGCTGGTCCTGTGGTGTTTTCAGAGGCGTTGGCGCCTTACGCACCGGTACCGCGGGTTGTGCACGGCGACGAGGGGTTTGAGTTGGTCGAGGAAGATGCGGGAAAGGCATTCGGCCGGATGAAGGCTTTTCACGGTCAAATGGGTATGTTCGTTCGGGCCATGGCTTATATGAAGAGCCACGGTGCCGATGGCCTTCGCCAAGTTGCCGAAGATTCGGTTCTGGCTGCGAATTACTTGTTGGCGGAACTTGAAGACATCTTGCCGCCGTCTTACCCGGGTCCGTGCATGCACGAAGTCCTGTTCGATGACAATGTCCTGAACGATTCGGGGGTAACGACGCTAGACCTCGCTAAGGCCATGATCGATGAGGGCTACCATCCGATGACCATCTACTTTCCGCTCATTGTCCATGGTGCGATGCTGACTGAGCCGACCGAGACCGAGAGCAAAGAGAGCCTCGATCAGTTTGTCGCAACAATGCGCGCTCTGGTCGAGCGGGCGAAGGCCGGCGATATTCAATCCTTCCACGATGCACCGCGGTTTGCGCCAACCCGACGGCTAGACGAAACCGGTGCCGCACGCCAACCGATACTGCGATGGGGGGGCGGCTATGCCAAGGACGCCGCCGAGTAAGCGGCGCCTCATCAAAGGGGGTTAGTGGAGTTTGCGGCGGAGCTCACTGATCGCGTCATTGATCAGCACGTTCCCGCGAGTCTCGTCGAGATTATCAGCGAGCATTTTTCGGGCTGCTGATACCGCCATATCAACGGCTGTTTCGCGAACCTGCGCCAGCGCCAGAGCTTCCACCTGGCTGATTTTGGCCAACGCAGCATCCGTACGACGGCTAACTGTTGCGGCTAGTTCTTCCTCGGCTTCGGCTCGAAGGCGGCCGGCTTCAGCTTCTGCATGCGCGATGATATCGGCCGCTTCCTTTTCCGCGTCGCGCTGCTTGCGCTGATAGCTCGCTAGGAGTTCCTGTGCTTCCTCGCGAAGACGGATGGCTTCGTCAAGTTCGTTTTTGATATTGGCCGCGCGCTTGTCGAGTGTGGCGATCCCTCGCGCCCACCCGAAACGCAGCAAGACACCGACAAAGAGGACGAACGCGACGGCGACCCAAAATTCCGCGCTGCCGAATAGTTCGCTCATCGTCAACCGCGCTCCTTGAGCGCTTGGTCGATCGCGGCATCAACGGCGGCGCGCTCAGGCGTGACCCCAATCAATTTATCGAGCGTCGCCGCGGCCGCGTCGGCGGCGACGGCGCGAATGTTCGCCAATGCTTCGTCGCGCCGCACAAGAATATCGCGTTCGGCATCGGCCGCCTTTTGTGCGAGTTCGCCCGCAAGCTTTTCCAGTTTCTCATTCGATGCTGCGGCAAGCTCAGCGCGAGCCGCTTGCGTTACCTCGTGGGCCTGGCCTCGCGTTTCGACCATGGCACTCTCATAGGCGGCCAGGGTCTCTTCCGCCTCGCGCTTCATTTGTTCGGCTCGCTCAAGATCGTCGACGAGCCGGTTTTGACGCTCTTCGAGAACGCCCGAAATACGTGGAAGTGCGAGCTTGGACAGCAGAAAATATAGCGCGACAAACGTGATGACGAGCCAAACCAGCTGTGGCGCAAAGTCGGCTATGACGAGTTGCGGCATGGGCTTCCCGATTTTCGTCGGTACGCGAAGCGAACCCTCAGATGAAGAGAATTAGAAACGCAATAACCAATGCAAATAGTGCGATTGCTTCGGTTAAGGCGAAACCAAGGAGAACATTACCGAACATGCCCTGTGCTGCAGACGGATTGCGAATACCAGCTGAAACATAACTGCCGAATATCAATCCAATCCCCACACCAGCGCCAGCCACACCCATCGTGGCCAATCCTGCACCGATCAATCTTGCGGCTTCTGCATCCATAACTGTCTCCTTCTTCGCTGATGATTTAGTGAAATGTCTAAACGTTGCCTAGTGTTCGTGCATGTGCAACGCGTCGTTTATGTAAAGGCAGGTCAAAATGGTGAACACGTAGGCCTGAAGAAACGCCACAATCAGCTCAAGGCCGTACAGAGCGACGGTTAGTGCGAGCGGCGCAATGCCGGCGATTCCAAGCGGCACGACGAAGCCGCCGAACACCTTAAGCAACGTATGTCCCGATAACATATTGGCGAACAGACGCAGCGACAACGTCACCGGTCGCGCCAAGTAGGATATCAGTTCGATGAGGACCATCAATGGGATCATCGCCACGGGCACGCCGCTCGGTACAAAAAACTTGAGAAAATGAAACCCGTGCTTCACAAAACCAAGCAGAGTGACCCCTATGAAGACAACGATTGCCATCGCGAATGTGACGATGATGTGGCTGGTTGTTGTAAAGCTATAGGGGACGAGCCCCATCAAATTCGCGAATAGAATGAACATGAACAGCGTGAAAATTAGCGGAAAGTATTTCCGCCCTTCGTTACCTACGGTGTCACGCAGTGTGTTGGCGATAAACTCGTAGAAAAGTTCAGCGACCGATTGCCAGCGCCCGGGAACCATGGCGCGGCGGCTCATGCTCGCGGTCAGTAAGATGGTCACGGCGGTGACCGAAATGACCATCCACAGAGACGAATTGGTAAATGAAACGTCTAGTCCACCGATATCCATAGGCGCAAGCCGATGAATTTCGAACTGCTCAAGCGGACTATGTTTTTCCCCGGCCACGGCTTCTTCCCTGTTTCGAGACGAGATCGCTAAATCTTTTGGTTATCGTCTCGTTGGGAGGGATCCTCCCCTGTCGCGTATTTTGAGTTTAACCGATTGGCAGCCTGATAAACGTTGCGAATTCCCGCGACCAGACCCAGAGCAAGAAAGATCAGAAGAAATAACGGTATCGTATCCAGCCATTTGTCGAGGAACCAACCGATCCCGCCTCCCACGACCACTGCCGCTACCATCTCAAGCGATAACCGCACACCCTGTGCGTAGCCGCTCATCGAAGCTTGCGGCGGCCTTGAAGTGTCCTCGCCGCGAGCTTTCTTGAGGCGGGCATCAAGGTCCTCCAAAGAGGGAGGCCGTTCCGGTCCGCTCATCTGATCTATCCAGCTCTGGCCCCAATTGGGCCAAAAGCGGGTGCACCATAAGGGCAGAGTCGAGGGCCTGTCAAGACGCGGCCTTTGTGGTTTAAGGCTTTGTTATTTAACTATTTTTAGCGTCTCGTCTCACGCCGTTGCACGCAACTCCTCTGCATTGAGAAGGTCTACCGAGACGAGTTGGGAAACACCTCGCTCGGCCATTGTGACACCGTAGAGGCGGTCAACTCGCGCCATCGTGACCGGATTGTGCGTGACGACAAGAAAACGGGTGTCTGTTTGTTTGGAAATTGTACTAATAAGTTCACAAAAACGTTCCACATTGGCTTCGTCGAGCGGCGCATCAACCTCATCCAATACACAGATGGGGGCAGGATTTGTTTGGAAGACGGCGACCAGTAACGCGATCGCCGTAAGCGCCTGTTCGCCACCCGATAGCAGGGTCAAAATCTGCATGCGTTTGCCGGGGGGGCTGGCCATAATCTCGACCCCGGCATCAAGGGGGTCGTCTGCATCGGTGAGCGCAAGGTGCGCGCGACCGCCGCCAAAGAGAACCTTGAAGAGCTCTTGGAAATGAGCATCAACCTTTGCGAAAGCTGCCAGCAACCGCTCGCGACCCTCCCGATTCAAACTCGAGATTCCCTGCCGCAAACGGGAAATAGCCGCTTCGAGATCAGCGCGTTCATCCAGCAGGGTTTGCAATTGCTCACCGACTTCGGCAGCTTCTTGTTCGGCGCGCAAGTTAACCGGGCCCATGTTTTCACGTTCGCGCAGAAGCCGCTGCAACCTTGTTTCGGTCGCTTCAATTTCCGGTAAATCCACGTCTTCTTTTAACTCGGCGATATCGCGAGCGTCTTCGGGAGAGCAATCGAGCGTATCACTGGTGCGCCGACCCACCTCGCGCCCGCGTTCTTCCAGCTGAGCGGCCAGGCCCTCACATCGAATCTTTTCTTCTCGGGCCTGCGAGAGCAACTCATTGCTTTGCTTTAGCTCTTCATTGCAGCTGGCTTCGGTAGACTCTGCGACTGCCAAGCGATCGGCTGCGTCCCGGCGTGCACGTTCGGCCGCTTCGATTTCGATGAGCAGCGTTTCGCGGCGTTTCTGGATGTTGGCAGGACGTTGGGTGATTTGCTCGAAAGCGGCCGTGGTTTCGCTTCGGCGCGTATCGAGTTCGCTCACATGTGTGCGCGCCTCGGCCTCGCGCTGTCGCCATATATCTTGCTCGGCCGCGATCGCCGCGTAGCGTGCGTTGCGCGCTTTTACGTCATGTTCGAGCCGCGCATGGGTCGCCTGCACCTCGTTCAATTTCTCCCGAGCTAAAGCGAGCCTGCGGCGTGTACGGTCGCTGCTAAGGCGTAGCAAGCCGATTTCAGGAAGCAGCCTCTGTTTGGCTAGGATCTGGCGACGGCGCTCATTGAGGGGCCGCTCCCCTGATGCGATTTCTTCCAGTGTGTTGGCTAAGTTATGCAGATGGGCCTGGTGCGCGGCTGCTTCGCGACGGGACTCTGCGATTGCCTCTCGCGAGGCAAACAACAGCTCCTCCGCGTTGAGGAGAGCTTGATGCGTACGTGATTCTTCGGCGCTGGCGTTGTCGCTCGCGGCTTTCGCATCCAAAGTATTATGGCGTTTTTGATCGAAAGTAGGACGTAAGCTTTCCAATGCGGCGCGCAATTCGCGTAACCGTGTCCGCTGGTTTAAGCGCGTGAGCGCCATCGTTGGGGCGTCCGAGGTCACGGTATACCCGTCCCAGCGCCACAACCCGCCGTTGCGGCTCACCAATCGTTGGCCCTGTCGCAGCTGAGTTTGAAGCGCGGAGCCGGTTTCCTCGTCGTCAACAATACCGATCTGCGAGAGGCGCTGCGATAGAACCTTGGGCGCGGTTATGAATTCAGAAATCGGCACTGCTTGGGCGGGAAGCAGGGGCGATGGCTGCGCGCTGGCGATTTCTCGCCAATGGGCGGGCGCGGCTATATCCGCGGCAACGTTGAGCTCATCTCCGAGTGCGGCTGCGAGAGCAGCCTCATAACCGGGCTGGACCGTAACAGCATCGATCAGGGCCGGCCAGAGGTTGCGTTCCTCATCACCCAGCAACGATGCCAGAGCAGCTTCTTCGGCCGCCAACCGCGAAACCTCAGCTTCGGTCTGTCGGAACGCCGCTTGTGAGTTGGTCTCGGCTGCCCGGCAGGCCTCGAGTTTCTCCGCCGCCTCGAAGTGGGCTTCGCGAGCCAATTGGATGGCTTGTTGAAGCGTGGCCAAATCAGGTGCGTCGTCGGCGACCTGGTCGACCTCGTGAACTATAAGTTGATCGCGCTGATCGCGGGCCGCAATGCGGCGTTTATTCAGCCGAACGAGATCATGGACAACATTATCCAATCCCGAGCGCAAACTGCGCCGTTCGGCTTCAGTTTCGGCCAATTGCTCGGTCCAAGCGGCCAACTCCATCTCGATCGCCGATGTCTCGCTGCGCTTGTCTTGCAGGTGCGCGGCCGCGTTCCCAAATGCATCGACTTCGTTGTTTTGTGATTGCTCGATCGTCTCACGTTCACGCGTCAATCGGGCAGTCGAACTTGCGGCATCTTCAACCCGCGCCAACTCGCGCTGCGCATCGGATTCAATCTGCGTCCGCCGGGCGTCCAACTGCATGCGCTCTTGGAGGGCACGTTGTTCCTCGTTGTTGAGTTGCTCGCCCGCCACGTCGAGGCGGTGCACCTTGGCCGCTGCTTCGGCCTCAACCTGACGCAGGGGCGGAAGCGCTGACGCAGCCGCTTCTAAAGCTGACGTTGCGCGCGCGACCGATTCAGTGATCGTACCAACAACTCGTTCATGGTCTTCAAGTTCGCCACGCACAGTTTGGAGTTGGGTAACTACCAGCGCCCATGTCACGTACAGCAGCGTTGCTTCCGCTTTGCGAATGTGTCCGTTGAGATTCCGATACCGGTTCGCCTGTCGCGCCTGCCGTTTGAGACCTTGAAGTTGGCTCTCAAGGGTTGCCATGACATCAGCAAGGCGTTCCAAATTTGTCTCTGCGGCACGCAGCCGGAGCTCCGCCTCGTGGCGACGCGAATGAAGACCGGTGATGCCCGCGGCTTCCTCAAGCAACAAACGCCGATCTTCAGGCTTGGCTTTAATAAGCGCGCCAACTTCACCCTGACTAACGAGCGCGGTTGAATGGGCACCACTGGCGGCATCCGCAAATAGGCGTTGCACATCACGCGCGCGCGCCTCGCGTCCATTTACGGTGAAGCGGGAGCCACCGTCGCGTTCGATACGGCGAATGACTTCTATTTCGGCGTCGTCGTTGTAGGCAGCAGGGGCTTTGCGCTGGTGATTGTCGACCAGGATCGATACTTCCGCGAGATTACGTGCAGGGCGGGCGTCGCTGCCTGCGAAAATAACGTCTTCCATTGCGGCTCCGCGCATACGCTTGGCAGATGTTTCGCCCATCACCCACCGCATGGCTTCGACCAGGTTTGATTTACCACACCCGTTTGGGCCAACGATTCCGGTCAACCCCGGTTCGATGAAAAGCTCGGTTGGCTCAACGAAGGACTTAAAGCCGCTGAGGCGAATCCGATTGAACTGCACGGCCTACTACTCCGGTTGCTACTCTGATCCGACTGACAAGCTTCTATGCTTCGCTGGCATCGCGGCGGCGAATAAAGATCCAAGCACCAGCTGCGCCGGCGACGACTACGACGATCACGACAATAGCCCACTCCGGCAGCCCAGAACCTTCATCGGCAGGTGAGCTCAGCTGAGCAGGTGATTTGCCTTGCAGCAATGGTTCGAGAACCGCCTCAAATTGGCTGATGTCTTGCACCTCAACCAACGTCTGACCGTTGACGATGAAGCTCGGAGTCGACGCAACCTTGTGGGTTTGTTCGCCCGTCAGCCGGTTCTTAAGAATACCGTCGGTGATACGCTTGTCGCGCAAGCAACTCTGGAATTTTTCGTTTGAGATTCCCCCCAGTCGACCGATCTGAGCCAACGCGCTAAGCGGGTCGGGACCGGCGCCCCAG
>CAUZWH010000121.1:0-8105 GCA_963583675.1 Alphaproteobacteria bacterium | reverse complement strand
GCGGGATCGTTACGGATGTTGGTCGGATCGATAGCATCAGGACGAACGGCGATACGCGGTTTGTCATTGCCACCGTCTACGACACCGGCGGTATCGCAATCGGCGCATCGATCTGTTGCTCGGGCGCGTGCCTAACCGTGGTTGAAACTGGCGCCGACTGGTTTGCCGTTGATGTCTCCGCGGAAACGCTCAGCTGCACCAATCTCGGCCACTGGAAAATGGATACCCGCATCAACCTCGAACGAAGTCTGCGTATGGGGGACGAACTCGGCGGTCACATGGTGCTCGGCCACGTCGATGCGGTAACGGCTATTGTCGCGTTAACGAGGGAAGGAGATTCACAACGTCTTGAGTTTTCCATGCCACCTGGCCTTGCGCGCTACGTTGCACAAAAAGGATCGGTTGCGCTGAACGGGGTCTCCCTCACCGTCAATGACGTGGTAGAAGGTCGATTCGGCGTCAACATAATTCCGCATACCCAGCAGGTGACGACGTTGGGAGCGGCACAAATTGGTGACGTCGTGAACCTTGAAGTGGACATGATCGCGCGCTACCTCGCGCGCCTGATGGATAACGCATGAGCATTCTTGAAACCGAAGCGTTATCGACGATCGACGAGGTGCTTGAGGACGTCAAGCGAGGCCGGATGATCGTCCTGGTCGACGCCGAAGATCGTGAAAATGAGGGTGACCTCGTCATTCCCGCTGAGATGGCCAATTCGGAAGTCATCAACTTCATGGCCAAACACGGCCGTGGCCTAATCTGCCTGGCGCTGACCGCCCAACGGGTCGAAGAACTTGGCCTCCCGTTGATGCCGCGCGAGAACCTGTCGCGCCATCAAACCGCTTTCACGGTTTCGATTGAGGCGCGTGAGGGCGTTTCAACGGGAATATCCGCCGGCGACCGGGCGTTAACGATCGCGGTCGCAACCGATCCGACAAAAGGTCGGGCCGATATCAGTACGCCAGGTCACGTTTTTCCACTGGTCGCGCGCGACGGCGGCGTGCTCGTCCGCGCCGGCCATACCGAAGCGGCCGTCGATCTCGCACGCCTCGCTGGCTTCAACGCGGCCGGCGTCATCTGTGAGATCATGAATGATGATGGCAGCATGGCCCGGATGCCGGACCTCATCAAATTCGCGCAGCTTCACGGCATCAAGGTCGCGACCATTTCAGATCTGATCGCACACCGCATGCGATACGACACGATCGTCGAACGGGTCGGGGAGAAGGACCTCGATAGTCTTTTTGGCGGCACGTTTCGAATGATGGTCTACCGCACGACGGTCGAAGCCGGCGAACACGTTGCGCTCATCAAAGGCGACATCACGACCGATGAACCGGTGCTCGTGCGTGTGCACGTGTTTGATGTTCTCGGCGATGTACTTGGCGCCAAGGCGAGCCGCGGCGGCGTGATGCAGAACGCGATGCGCCTGATCAGCGAGGCCGATCGCGGGGTCGTGGTGCTGATACGTAAAACCAGTATCCAAAGCCTTAGCGATCACATCCGCGGCGGCGGCTCAGGGGAATCACCGAGCCAAATCGATAAATGGCGCGAGGTTGGGATCGGCTCTCAAATTCTTCGCGATCTCGGTGTTCGCGACATGATCCTGCTATCGAATTCCCAGCGCGCGCTGGTTGGGATCGAAGGGTACGGTCTTCGGGTTGTCGAGCGACGTACCGTGCCGGTCGAAAACTAATCAGCTAATGACGGCGAAACCACATCTACTGATCGTCGAAGCGCGCTATTACCAAGATATCGCCGACGAACTGCTCAAGGGTGCGATTGCTGAGATCGAGGGTCGCGGCGCCACCTATGAGCGCGTTACGGTGCCCGGGGTCTTCGAGATTCCGGCTGCAGTTCGAATTGCACTAAAATCGATGGATCTAGTGGGCGTGCGCCGGCGGATTGCCGGCTACGTCGCTCTCGGCTGTGTAATACGCGGTGAAACCGATCACTACAAATATGTTGCCGACGCTTGCGTCACCGGACTCATGGAACTCACCACCCGGTTTACGCTTGCGGTCGGATTTGGCGTCTTGACCTGCGAAACCCACGCCCAGGCCGTGGAGCGGGCTGCGGTCGACCAACGCAACAAGGGAGCCGAAGCGGCGCAGGCGGCTTTCTCAATGCTCGATCTCAAGCACGACTTCGGATATTTCCCGCGATGAATACCGCCGCTGCGCGCAAGGTAATTCGTCCGCGAACAGCGGCGCGGCTCTGTGCGGTGCAGGCCCTTTATCAAATCGAAATGAGGGGCGGTTCGGCCGAGCACACGATCACCCAGTTTCTCGAATACCGCATTGGTGAAGTCGTGGATGGGTTTGATTGCCGCAAGACCGATACCGCGCTATTTGGCCGGATCGTACGGGGCACCAAAACCAACCAGCAACAGCTTGACGATCTCATCGCCGGGTCGTTGACCGAAGATTGGACGCTAGCGCGTCTCGATAAGATTTTGCGGGTTACCCTGCGTGCCGGAACCTACGAGTTGCTATACGCGCCCGATGTACCGGTCCGGGTCATCCTTAATGAGTATGTTGATATCGCCCACAGTTTTTTTGAGGGCGCTGAACCCGGTCTCCTCAATGGTATTCTCGACCGAATCGGTCACCTGCTACGCAGCGGCGAGCTGGAGCATCAGAATGAGCGCGCGACGCCGCAGTGAGTTCGAGATCATTGCGGAGGTTCTAGCGCCGCTATCGCGGGGTGCTGACCTCGCGTTCGATCTCACCGACGATGCAGCACTGCTCACGCCTCAACCCGGCGAGTGCATCGCCACGACTGCCGATGCACTCGTTGCCGGTGTCCACTTCCCGCGTGATGAAGCCGCCGATTTCATAGCCCGCAAGGCGCTGCGCGTGAATTTGTCAGACTTGGCGGCAATGGGGGCAGCGCCCATGGCATATTTTATGACGATTGCGTTGCCGCCCGATATCGACGACGCGTGGATCGAATCGTTTGCAGCGGGTCTTGCCGCTGATCAGGCCGAGTTTGGCGTCACGCTCTCGGGCGGCGATATCGTCAGCACGCCCCACGAGGCCGTGTTGTCCATCACCATGATGGGATCGGTCAAGCAGGAAGCGGCGATCCGCCGCAGCGGGGCCCGCATTGGCGATCGGATATTCGTATCGGGAACAATTGGCGATGCCGCGTTGGGACTGAAGGCCCTACAGGGGGAACTCGGTAGCGCCAGCAACGTCATAGATAGTCTGGTCGAGCGTTATCGCTTGCCGCGACCGCGCGTATCGCTCGGAATCGCGCTGCGAGGATTGGTTCATGCGGGAATTGATGTTTCCGACGGGCTGGTGGCCGATCTCGGTCACATTTGTCAAACTTCCTCGGTCGCGGCTCATGTTCGGGCGGCTGATGTCCCTCTGTCAGATGCGGCGCGGGCTGCATTGAGCGGCGATGCGGGATTGCTCGCAACCATCCTGACCGGTGGTGACGACTACGAGCTTCTGTTCACCGCTACGCCCGAATTTGACGCTGCTTCGATTTCGGCGAAGGTTGGGGTTGCTCTCAGTGAGATCGGCGAAATCGTCAAAGGGGAGGGGGGCGTCGCGGTGATCGGCGACGACGGCGCACCGATTGCCCTCGATCATAGCGGGTATACGCACCGCTAGCGGCTACTTAACGTTTGGCGCAACAACGTTTGGCGCAACGCCCTAGTTGACCAAGTTTGAAATGCTCTAGCGGCCGCCGCAAAGGCTTGCATCACGGGGTCCAGATCGCGTATCGATCCAAGGGCGCTACGAAGTCAGCAACGAATGATTCCAAATGAAACTGATCGCCTTTGTCGCCATCGTGATACTCGTGCTGTTTCTCGGGGGCGGTGCTGCTTTTTTGGCGCTGTTTTCTCAGTCGCCCGAGCAGGACGCTATTGTCGAACAACAAAAACCTGATCTTGATCCAGACGATTTCGTAAAGCTCGCTCTCAAGCCGTTCACCGTTCCCCTCACGAGTTTGAAATACACCGTCGTCGGCGTCGAACTCACTTTCGCCGACGAATCCGCAGCTGAGTTCGCGGAGTCTCGATTGCCGCGGTTGCGGAGTGTGATACTGGAGGAACTTTATGAAGCGGCTGACAAAGGTGGCAAAGCCGCCGGCGTGCGCGACTTTGAAGCGCTTTCCTAAAGTCTTACTGCGATCTTAGCCAATATTGTTGGCGGGCAAGAGCTCGTCGGTGTGGCGGTAAGAGACATGACTAAAGAACTAAATAAGAAACCGACGCTGCCAACCCCCGAACTCTCCAAAAAGAAATCTAGCGGGCACTAGTTCAGATGGAAACGATGCTGGCGGAAAAACGCAACGTTTGGCTTCTGGCCTCTTGTCAGGCGCTGTTCATGACCGGCAATGCGTTGATGATTACCCTGAGCACGTTGGTCGGCGATCATATGCTTACCGAGGATCGAGCGTTGGTGACCCTGCCGGTGACCTCCATGGTGGTGGGGACGCTCGTAGCCACGATGCCGGCGTCATTTTGGATGCGATTTATCGGTCGTCGCTGGGGCTTTATGACCGGCGCGGCCATCGGCTTCGGCGGTGGAATCGTTACGTCGGTCGCAATCTACGAAAACATCTTTTGGCTGTTCTGCCTCGGAACATTCATGATGGGTAGCTATAACGCGTTCGCTCAATATTACCGCTTTGCGGCAGCGGATGTGGCCTCCGATAGCTACAGAAGTCGCGCGATCTCGTACGTAATGGCTGGTGGCGTGGTGTCGGCCCTCTTCGGACCAGAGCTCGCACGCCAGACCCATGACCTGGTCGCCACCTATTCATACCTTGCGTCTTATATGTCGCTGTCGGTCTTAGCGAGCGCGGCGTTGCTGTTGTTGTCCTTTTTAAATATACCGAGAATGACGGCTGAAGAGCGGCGCGACACCGGGCGCCCGTGGCTCGCTATCGCCCGCCAGCCGGTTTTTATCGTCGCGGTTCTAAGTTCGGTAGTCGGTTACGCATCTATGAGCTTGGTGATGACGGCTACGCCGTTGGCGATGGCAATCTGTAATCACGGGCTCAACGAAACCGCATTCGTTATTCAGTGGCATGCACTCGGCATGTTTGCGCCATCGTTCGTAACCGGCCACCTGATTCGTCGGTTCGGCGTGCTCTACATCATTCTTGTAGGCTGTGTGATCGAAGTCGCCGCCGTTATGACGAATCTACACGGCATCACCTTCCTACACTTCGGTATGGCGCTCTTCCTACTCGGGGTCGGTTGGAATTTTATGTTCATTGGTGGGACTGCGTTAGTTACCGAAACTTACCAACCGTCGGAGAAAGGCAAAGCCCAAGCGATTAACGACTTCATCGTTTTTGGTTCGGTGGCGATCTCGTCGTTCGCATCTGGCAACCTACTCCATTACGTAAATTGGTCTGCCGTGAATTACAGCGCGCTTCCGTTCATCGCGCTAACGGTCGTTGCCGTACTGTGGCTGATCGCCCGCCGGCGTGCAGAACCTACTGCGGCCTGACCATTCGAATTCGAATTCGCCCGACTTTTGTTGCTATCCCACTGTAACTTTGGCATTTTCCGCTCGCGGGTGATCCGGATGTCACAACGATACCGCGCTGGGCGGTTGATCATGCTTCGGTCGCGGCCGAATCAGTTTTTTCAAGAGGGGACCAGTTCATGACTGGAGAAATGTGGTTTGTGATCGCGTGCGGCGTCGTTGCGCTGCTTTATGGTGTTTATGCGAGTCGATCGGTTCTTGCAGCCGATGCCGGCAATGAACGCATGCGTGAAATTGCGACTGCAATTCAAGTCGGCGCCAGTGCATATCTCAATCGTCAGTATCGGGCCGTCGCCGTGGTGGGCGTCGTTGTGTTTGTCATCTTATGGGCGCTGCTTGGCTCGCTGGTCGGGATCGGGTTTTTGATTGGCGCAGTACTATCTGCCGCCACCGGCTACATCGGTATGAATGTTTCGGTGCGAGCGAATGTACGCACGACCGAAGCGGCGAAGAGCGGGTTGGAGGGCGCGCTGGCAATCGCCTTCAAATCGGGCGCCGTGACCGGCATGTTGGTGGTCGGACTCGCACTGTTGGCGGTCGCGATTTACTACGCAATCCTACTTGATGCCGGGGTTCCGACGCGTTCGATCCTTGAGGCGCTCGTCGGCCTCGGCTTCGGGGGCTCTCTGATTTCGATTTTTGCCCGGCTGGGCGGCGGTATTTTTACCAAGGGTGCGGACGTCGGCGCTGATTTGGTTGGCAAGGTTGAAGCCGGCATTCCCGAAGATGACCCGCGCAATCCGGCTGTGATTGCCGACAATGTCGGTGACAATGTCGGCGACTGCGCCGGCATGGCGGCCGATCTATTCGAGACCTATGCGGTCACCATTGTTGCCACGATGCTTCTCGCTGCCATCTCCTTTAGCGGCGGTGTCGAGACGCAGATGATGATGTACCCGCTGATGATCGGCGCCGTATGCATCATTACGTCGGTGATCGGAACATTCTTTGTTCGCCTCGGCGCTAGCAAAGACATCATGGCGGCTCTTTACAAAGGATTCATCGCGTCCGCGGTTCTATCGGCCATCGCTTTGTGGTTCGTGACCGATTGGATTATCGGAACCTCGACCAGCTTCACCGTCGGTGAAGAAACTTTCGTCGGTCGCGAACTGTATTATTGCGCGCTGGTCGGCTTGGTCGTAACCGGTTTGCTGATGTGGATCACGGAGTTCTATACCGGCACCAATCATCGTCCGGTGTTGAGCATAGCCGAGGCTTCCACCACTGGTCATGGCACCAACGTCATCCAAGGGCTGGCCATATCCATGGAATCAACCGCGCTGCCGGTTGTCGTGGTATGCGCCGGCATCATCGTATCGTTCCTCGCGGCCGGGGTGTTTGGTATTGCCATCGCTGCGACGGCGATGCTGTCACTGGCAGGAATGGTTGTTGCTCTGGACGCTTATGGGCCGGTTACCGACAATGCCGGCGGAATTGCCGAAATGGCGGAGCTCGATGAAGCGGTACGCAAGACGACCGATGCGCTTGATGCCGTCGGCAACACCACCAAAGCAGTAACCAAGGGCTACGCAATCGGATCGGCTGGGCTGGCAGCCTTGGTCCTATTCTCGGCGTACACCGAAGACCTCCATCACTATTTTCCGGATCTTAACGTAACATTTGCTTTGCAAAATCCATTTGTCGTCGTCGGATTATTCATCGGTGGGATGTTGCCGTTTCTATTTGGCGCGTTGGGTATGCGCGCGGTTGGCCGTTCCGCGGCGGCGATCGTGGTCGAAGTGCGACGTCAATTCAAAGAGATCCCGGGGATCATGGAAGGGACGGCAAAACCCGACTATTCGCGTGCCGTCGACATGCTGACGCGGGCCGCGATCCGCGAGATGATCGTGCCGTCACTACTGCCGATATTGGCACCGATCGTGGTTTATTTCGTCATCTTCGCTATCGCTGGTCAGGCTCAGGCTTTCGGGGCGCTCGGGGCGATGTTAATGGGAACGATCGTTACCGGCCTCTTCGTTGCAATCTCCATGACGTCGGGTGGCGGCGCTTGGGATAACGCAAAGAAATACATTGAGGACGGTAACCACGGCGGCAAAGGCTCGGAAGCACACAAGGCGGCCGTAACGGGTGATACCGTGGGGGATCCTTACAAGGACACGGCGGGGCCGGCTATCAATCCGATGATCAAGATCATCAATATTGTTGCGTTGCTTCTACTTGCGGCGCTTGGCGCGTAGGCGGTTGAGCCGGGTTAATTCGTCTCGCCCCCGCTGAAACGGCCGATATTGCCGAACAGTTGCTCGAGAAAGCCGAGTTGCTTGCCAAGCGTGGGGGTGTGGCGCTCGACAATTTGGATTGGGCGACCGTCGGTGAGATCATAAGTTCCGATCTCTTTGACGGTACCGGTGCCAACATCAAACGAGATGGCGAGGACCCGTTGATCCTTCACATCTGGCTCAAAGAAGGCGAGTGTCTCGGTTCGCCGCGTTATGTAGTACCAGGTCTCGCCCTCGAAATTGGCGATGCTCGATGGTGAACCCAGAAGCTCTTCGACATAGGTTCGATCGTGCTGGCCCGTCTTGATCTGTTTGACAAGCTCGTCATCGGGTATAAACCCATGGACCT
>CAUZWH010000120.1:0-8192 GCA_963583675.1 Alphaproteobacteria bacterium | reverse complement strand
GGCTTGGTTAGACGATTTCACATTTAAATCTCGACTGCGTCGCTTGAGGTTTTTTAGCACTCCGGACTATCGATTCGATACTGCCTTATAGCTTTAGACATCGTTTGCGCCCCATAAAAACTGCCATTTAAACACGCCTAAAGCGCAAGACTGCCTAGCATCCCGGGTGCTTGATCAATATGCTTGCCAGTGAGAGATGAGGTGTTAGCCTCAATCTCCATCATTCAGGGAGGACATAATGAGAAAGATACTTACCCTCGTCCTGGCCACACTCATGTTGCCGATGTTGTTCGGCGCAAGCGCCGCGTCGGCCCAGGACAAATTACGTTTACCATTCGCCTATATATTCAGCGGACCGTTCATCGAATTCGGTCAACGCGTCTGGAATGAGGGCCTAATGCCCGGTCTTGAAGTGGTCAACAAGAACGGTGGCATCTGGGGTAAGCAGGTTGAATTCTACAAGGTCGATACCCGGTTTCCCCAAACCCCCGAATGGATGGCGGAATTTCGTCGTCTGTGCAAAGACGACAATGTTCCCGTCGTATTCGGAGTTGGAGCGACTAAGAGCACCATCGCGATCTTTCAGGACACCAAAAAATGCGGCCTTCCCGTGTTGAGCCCGAGTTCGGGCGGCGCATGGCCATATCGTACGGATGACGGAAAGAAGGATTTCGGCTGCTGCATGTTCCGCTATCAGCCGGTACCCGACGAGGTCATGCCGGTATTGATTAAAGCTGTCAAAGACCGGCTTGGTTTTAAGACTGCGGCGATCAGCTACAGTAACGATGACGACTTTGCTACTAACAACTACAAGGTTTCGCGTAAGGCGTTGCTGGATAATGGCATCGAGATTGTTGACGATGTCGGCTTCAAGGACGCCGAGACAAACTTCGCCTCACAGGTAGCGTCTTTCCGGCATGCTAAGCCTGATTTTATCGTGATGCACCATCAGCCAGGCCCCGCCGGCACGTTCCTGCTGCAATTGAGGGATCGTGGTGTCAATGCTCAGGTAGTGACTGCTATTACCGTCGGTGGTGCGGATTTCTGGAAGATGTCCAATGGTAAGGGCAAAGGGACAATTGGCTACTCGCTCTACTCAGTCGATGATCCAAGACCTGCAGTTCAAGACTGGATCAAGAAATGGCATGAGATCACCGGCAAGAAGGGTGCGCCTGATGCATTCGTAACCACCTACTACGATGCGGTGCAGGTACTCGCTCACGTCATGAATTCCGCAAAGACGCGGGATCGAGAGGGCATTATTCAATCGTTCCTTAACGTCAAGAATCACAAGACCATCAGCGGAACGATAACCTGGAATAACGTCGGGGATGTCTTCCGGCCAAAACCGATCTTCGTCCAATTAGGAGATGAAGGCGTGCTTAATATGTGGAAGTAAATGTCTAGCGGATAAAGAACTAAACCGGGCGGTTTTACCGCCCGGTTTTTTTTGGGATTCGTACATGTGGTAGGCTAGTGCACACGAGAAAAAAGCGGTCATTGCTAAGCATGAGTTCGACTGGGCGTGGGTACCGGGAGCACGGCATTTTCGATGTATCGCCTTTCGGATGCGTTTATATCCCAGTGTACCCTTAGACTATCGCAGAACTGGTGATTGCGACCGGTTCGGCAGCATCAAAACGGAGTAGTCTTCGTAATGACTGAACAGCCCATCGCGCGCGTCATCTCGGCTGACTCTCACGTCATGGAGCCGCCGGACCTGTGGTGGAACGCGCTGGGTAAGCGGTTCGGTGAGCGAACGCCGCGATTGATTGAGGAATGGCAGGGCGAGAGCGGCCGCTTCTTCTACACCGGTGGCCAGGTGCGCCGTCTGATGGATATCGAAAAAGATACCGAGGGCCGCGACGCTATCGAGGCCGGATACCTGCCGGAAAAGCGTATCGCGTTCCAACACGACGCTGGAGTGTCGGTCGAGATCATCTATACCTCGGCGATGCTGGCGCAACTGCGCAGTCCTGATGCCGAAGTGCTGCAAGCCGCCGCAATGGTCTACAACGATTGGCTCTACGACTTCTGTGCCTACGACAGCCACCGCTTGGTGCCCATCGCGGTCATCCCGATGCATGACCCGACGTGGGCGGTGGGTGAACTCGACCGTAACCTGGCGCGTGGGTTTCGCGGCGCGATGATTAACCTCGGCGCACCCGTCGGCCGGCCAGCCTATCGGGATCCTCGCTACGATCAATTTTGGGCGCGAGCGGCAGAGGCCGGCACACCTATCACACTGCATTCGGGGAGCGGCGGTTTCGACGATCCCTTTCACTTCGCCACAGATGCCGAGCGTGAGGAAGGTCCTGGCATTCTTATTTCGGGATATAACGAAATCATGGTCGTGCTTGCCAACGATTTCATCTTTGGCGGCATTCTCGACCGTCACCCAGCGCTGAAGCTGGTGTGCAGCGAATTTGAGATATCCTGGATACCGTACTTTATGTACCGCCTCGAGCAGATGCAGGACGCGATGGCGCATCGATTGCGACTGCGCCGCGTTGCCGAAAGGGCACCCGACTATATGCGCCGCCGCGTTTGGCACGGCGTGATCGACGACCGCCATGCTATGCTTACGATACCGGCGGTAGGCGCGAGTCAGGTTCTGTGGGGATCGGACTATCCACACGTGCGATCAATCACGACGGATACACCACGTGTCCTCGCCCGCCATTTCCGCGATTTGAACGATGCCGATCGCGATGCGGTTGTCGCCGGCAACGCCGCATCGCTCTATCAGTTGTAACCTAAGCGAGGCACGCCTCTCCGGGAACTCCATACCTCTGCCCGGCTTTCGGAGCGGGCCCACGATTTGAACTTACTAAGTACAACTCAGGTTCCCTGATCCACCGATTATCTTCCTTGTTCCTCGCCGAAATTCGCTGTTTCTTAACTACAGGGAATTCCACGCTAACTGGCTGTTTTCACAGCGCGATTGGCTACTTAATGGTGCCGACAAGGGCCAAATTCCATGAAGTCCCTGTATTTTCCCTGGTTATCAGGGAAAATTGACCTGAGACCGGTTCGATGGAGACTGCATCCACCACCACCCACTCTCTCAGCCGGAGACGTTCCTGAGTTGTGTCCCAGAAGCCCACGTTTCTGGGGGAAACTGAGTTTTCGGTCGGTATCCAGAAAGGCCACGGACTACCCGCGACCATCTCAAGCCAATTTGCGTTGATAATGCACCTCACGGCCTTTTCGGCCGCTCACCGATCAAGCAAAGCTGGAAGATCTGCGGTCCCAAATTCCTTTCCCAGTGCTCTGCTGCTCGATCCAATCAGAAATGCCTAGAGGGCAGGGGGTTGGAAATTGTTTAGGATTGCGCGATAGGTCACGCTGTCGGTTCGGCCAAACTCAGAGCTATGGGCCCTAATTCCGCTGGATTTGGCTTACCATGCGTGATCGATCAAATATGGGGATGCGCGGTGTCAGAATTGAACAGGCTCACGGCGACCGAGGCATCGGCCAAGATTGCTAGCGGCGAAATAACTTCGGTGGAATTGGTCCAATCGTGCTTGGAGCGCATCCATCAACGCGAGAGCGATGTTGGCGCCTGGGCGCACTTGAATGAAGAGCTAACGCTTGCCGCGGCAGCAGTGGCCGATTCGACCTCGCGGAAAAGCGCGCTGCACGGCATACCGTTCGGCGTGAAGGACGTCATCGATACGGCCGATCTGCCGACCGAATGCGGTACCCCGATCCACGCCGGACGCCAGCCTGAAAAAGATGCCGCGTGTGTCGCAAAAATGAAGGCCACCGGCGCGGTGTTGATGGGGAAGTGCGTCTCCACCGAATACGCGTTGTATACGCCCAACCAGACCCGGAACCCGCTCAATCTCGAGCACACGCCCGGCGGCTCCTCCAGCGGTTCGGGCGCGGCGGTCGGCGACTATATGGTGCCGATCGCCTTCGGCAACCAAACGGCGGGGTCGCTTATCCGTCCCGCCTCGTTTTGCGGGATCTGCGCCTTCAAGCCGACGCACGGGATTACCGACCTGACCGGCATCCTGCCATTGGAGCCGACCTTCGATACGCTGGGTTACATGGGACGCAGCTTCGATGATTTGGCGAGTTTCTTTGCGGTCGTTCACGACAAAGAACCCGGGCCGCTCAACGATGGGCTAGATCGACGTCCACGCATCGGGTTGTGCCGTACGCCCCAGTGGTCCCATGCCGAGCAAGCCAGCATCGACGCCGTGGAAGGTGCCGCTGATCGCCTGACGGAGTTGGGCGTCGAGGTCGACGAGGTGGCATTGCCGGCTGGTTTCGGCGATCTCGTGGAAACCCACACCAAGATTCTTAACATCGGCTTATCGCGGACCCTGATCGAGGACTATCGCAACCATAAGGACAGGATGGGCGACATTCTGTGCGGTTTGATCGAGGATGGATTGGCCTGTCCCCCAGAAAAAGCGGCCGCGTTGTTCGCGCATGCGGCTGATTGTCGTGGCAAAGTAAACGATGCGTTTGACAATTGGGACGTACTCCTTTGCCCCAGCGTGGTCGGCGAGGCGCCGGCGGGAATAGCCGCGACGGGCAGTCCGATCTTCCAGATCATATGGACGTTGCTCAACGTCCCGATCGCGACGATCCCAGGCGCGGTCGGACCCAACGACCTGCCGGTCGGCGTCCAGTTCGTCGGCCGGCGCGGCGACGACGAGACCGTTCTGCGTTTGGCGAAGTGGTTCCACAGCCGGCGTAACTGATCGCGGCGCGGCGCCGAGCTCGACCGAACGGGTCGAGCCAACAAACGGGTCGAGAATGACTGACCACGAAACTTTCGCAGCCGGTGATGTGATCTTGCAATCGGGCGACACCCTTCCCGACGCCCGGCTCGCTTATGCCACCCATGGTTCGCTCAATAGCGACAAGAGCAACGTCGTTCTCATCTTTACCCATTTCAGCGGCCGCCATAGCGACAGCGAATATCTGATCGGCGAAGACAACGCGCTCGACCCGCAGCGCTATTTCATCGTCGTAATGAACCTGCTGGGCAACGGCCTGTCATCGTCACCGAGCAACGCAGGCCCGCCGGTCGACAAAGCGCGGTTCCCCGGCGTATCGATTTACGACAACGTTCACATACAACATAGGCTGTTGGTGGAAACATTCGGGATCGAGCGTATTGCCCTGGCCTTGGGCCACTCGATGGGGGCGCAACAGGCCTATCACTGGGGCGCGCTTTATCCCGAGATGGTAGAACGCATCGCGCCGATCTGCGGCTCGGCGCGAACCTCGATCCACAATTATGCGTTTCTCGATGGCATGCGGGCGGTGCTTACATCAGATCCAGCTTGGCGCGACGGCGACTACGCGTCTCCGCCGACCGCGGGACTGCGCGCGCTGGCGCGGGCCTGGGCGCCATGGCCGCCGTCGCAGGGGTTCTATCGCGAACAAGCCTATCAGGAGCTTGGCTTCGCATCGCTCGAAGCGTTTCTGGCCGATTATTGGGAGGCCATGTACCTCTCACTCGATGCCAACAATATTCTTGCCCAGATTTGGACTTGGCAACAATCCGATATCAGCGCCAATGATCTCTACGGCGGAGACTTCGCGGCGGCGCTCGCAGCAATCCGCGCCCGCTCGATTGTGCTGCCCTGCCGGACTGACACCTACTTTCCGCCCGAAGACAACGTGTTCGAAGCAGCCCATATGCCCAACGCCGAGCTGCGCTTGATTCCATCGAACTGGGGCCACTGGGCAGGGTCAGGAAAAAACCCAATCGACACCGCCTTCATCGACCAGGCGCTCAAGGATCTGCTCGCAACCTAGTTAAGGGCGGCGCGGATGTCGGTTATCAGCCAACTCCCGGCGCGAGATCAACTCCGGCGGTTGTGGTAGCATCCGAGAGACCAAATCCACGAGGAGATGCCCATGCCGTCGATGTCAACGGGACCAACCTCCGCGATTGGCGATAATCTGGATGGTGTACGGGCGCCTTTGGGCCGGGCTCAGCACAGCCCTGGACAGGTCTACACTTCTCCCGCGGTGCTTGAGCTCGAAAAGCAAAAGGTCTTCCTGAAAGATTGGGTGTGCGTCGGCCGGGTCGAGGAGATCGAACGTCCCGGGGATTACATGACGTTCCGCCTGGCTGGCGAACCGCTCATCGTCGCGCGCAATGAGAACGGTGACATCAAAGCGTTCTCAAATGTCTGCCGACACCGGGGCGTCGAAGTGGCCCAGGGCGCCGGCAACGCCAAGGAATTCAGCTGCCCCTATCACGGGTGGACCTATGATCTGAGCGGCGATCTCCTCGGGGCGCCGTTTACCCGCGACGTCGAAGGGTTTGATCGCGCCAAATGCTCGCTGAAACCGGTCAAAGTCGACGTCTGGGGCGGTTTCCTGTTCGTCAATTTTGATCCCGATTGTGAGGCGCTGATCGATTTTATCGGTGTCATCGGCGGCAAAACCGAACATTTGAAAACCGAGAAATGCCGGCTGTGGAACAAGTTCATCATCAAGCTCGCGTGCAATTGGAAACTGGCCCCGGAGAATCTGGCCGATTGGTATCACCTGGAGGTTTTGCATAAGACCACGCTCGGCAACTACACGCCGGCCGACGCCGTGCGCTTCGAACTATTCGAACGCGGCGGCTATACGGTCGATTATCAGAGCGGACCTTTGGCGCCAAACGGAGAATCGCAGTTCGGACCGATCCCCTGGTTCGGCGATCGCGACGACACCTATGCGTTTTCGTTTTATCTCCGCCCGAACCTGAATTTCTTCGCCAGGATCGACGAATTCCTGACTATGGTCGCGTGGCCGACCGGCCCGGATTCCTGCGAGCATCACGGCTATATCTTGTTCCCGGAAGAATGGTTCGATCAGCCCGATTTCGAAGAACGAGCCCAGGCCTATGGCGACTGGTTGGCCGTGTTTCTGCAGGAGGATGTCGACATGGTCGGTTCGCTGCAGCGCGGCTTGAAGGCCGAGCGTTTTGAACCGGGACCGATGGTGGAACTCGAAAAACCCATCCACCACATGCTCAACCATCATTTGGACCGCGTGTTCGTATCCGACGAATAACGCGCTCCGCAACGGAGGTGCTGATGCTTACTGCCGCCATAGATCCGCAGACGGCGCGTGCCGGCGAGATCCTCATCAAAGACGTCATGCTTACCAAACCGGGTGAGCATGTTTTGATTACGGCCGACACCGGCACCGACATGGGCGTTGTTCGCGCGCTGTGGGACGCGTCAATGGCGTTAACCGACAAGGTCGCCATACTGATGGGGCCGCAGTTGCCCTATCAAGGTGGCTTCGCCGATCCCTATATCTCCGATCCGTTGCGCGCGGCGATGGCGAATTGCGATGTTTGGGTAGAACTCGGCTTTCCATACCTCGCGGGATCAAAGGCGTTCGACGCGGCGATAGAACACGGCCGCACCCGCTATTACCTGTCGCCGGGGCTCACCGCCGAAGCGATGGTACGGTTGTTCACGACCGTCGATTTAGACGATTTGTTCGCCGTGCAACAGGCCTTCGACGCCTATCTGGTCACGGCCGATGGCAAGCCCTGCCGGATTACCAATGCCGGCGGTACCGACGTCACCTTCAACCTGTCGACCAGCCACTCGCCGTTCGGAATGTGCCGGGCCGACGCACCGGGGATCACCGGTCTATTGGGGGCGGTTTTCGTGATGCCCGATCTCGACACGGTGAAAGGGGTGATCAATGTTGAGTCCATATTCAGCGATGATGTCTACACCCCGCTGCCCGAGCCGGTGTCGATCGAAGTTGACGGCAAGGTCCAGTCCCTGTCCGGCGGCGGTTCGAAGATGGGGTTCGTCGAGAGCGCGTTACGCAAGGGTGGAGGCGGCGAGGACTATGGCTACGTTGTGCACTTCACCTGCGGCGTCCATCCCGGTGCGCGTAGTACCGGGACCTGCTTTCTCGAAGACCAGCGGGCACCTGGCTACAACGCGGTCGGCTTGGGTCTGCCATTCTGGGTACCGGGTGGCGGCGAGACCCACCCCGATACGGTTATCTCGTCGCAATCGGTGTGGGTCGACGGGGAGCAGATCGTCGACACCGGCGTCATCGTCAATCCTCCGGAATTGGCGGCGATGTACGGCAAACTGCAGGCTGGCCTCGCGCCCGCGTGACCCGGCTAGTACGAGGACCTTATAGTTTGCGTTAGTTCGGACCCCGGACAGGTGGTCCTCTCGATTGGCGGGTTC
>CAUZWH010000119.1:0-8216 GCA_963583675.1 Alphaproteobacteria bacterium | reverse complement strand
CATCATGGAGGATGAAATCCTCCCGTGAGGAATCACGGGTCCCAGCTCCGGTGATCCAGAGCAATGCGGCGTATCCAAATCCGATCACCGCCAAGGCAAGGAGAGCTCTCAACCGCTTCGCCCAAAGGCTTGCGAAAGGGTGGGTCTCGTCGGGTTGCGCTTTGCTCGCCGATTCGGTCACGTCTCTACCGCCTAATTCAAGGTCTTAACCGCGCCCAAACGCGTGAACTGCTGCGCCCGGCAAAATGAGAAATACTGAATCGCAGCTGTCGGCGGCTACGCGGAGTATCTGCCGAACACCGTCAAGAGTTCTTCGAATTTCTTGCGTTGGTCGCTCGGATTACCGCTCGCAATAGCATTCTCCACGCAGAACTCGAGGTGATCTTTGAGAATTTCATTCTCGGCCTTCTTGAGAGCGGCGCCGGCGGCGCGCAACTGCGTAAGAATCTCGACGCAGTAACGCTCTTGCTCAATCATTCTTGCGATGCCCCTGACCTGACCCTCAATGCGGCGCAGGCGGGCGAGACTGTCATGATGGGTCGCATGTTGCATAATAATACCCTAGTGGGGTACGGTATATTTGTACATACTGAATGTTCGTCCTGAGAGTTGATCGCTTCGAGAAATGAACGACGAAGTAGCACCGCGAACAACCGGGGTTAAAGACCCCGTCTGCGGGATGGACGTTGATCCACAGCAGACGGCACACCGTCACGAACACGGGGGCGAGATCCATTACTTTTGCTCGGCACATTGTCTTGGCAAGTTCCGCGCGGATCCGGAACAATATCTGGAAGGTCTTGGCGAACCGCTAAAGTCCATGCCGACAGATGTCGCCTATACCTGTCCGATGCACCCGGAGATCGTTCAAATCGGGACCGGGCCGTGTCCGATTTGCGCCATGGCGCTTGAACCGGTGGTACCGATGGCGGATGCGGGACCCAATACTGAGTTGATCGACATGGCGCGCCGTTTTTGGTTCGGCGGTGTGCTAACGATCCCGGTGCTGTTTCTGGCGATGGGCGAACTCATTCCCGGCCTTGATATCGCTGCAATTGTCGCGCCCGATATATCGGTCTGGGTGCAGCTGGTGTTCGCCACACCGGTGGTTGTGTGGGCGGGATCGCCGTTTTTTGCCCGCGGTTGGGACTCGTTGATCACGCGCAACCTCAACATGTTTACGTTGATTGCGCTCGGCACCGGCGCCGCTTGGTTGTACAGCGTGTTTGCAACTGTTGCGCCGGGCGTGTTCCCGGCGGCATTCCGGGATGGGTATGGTGTGGTCGCCGTCTATTTCGAAGCTGCGGCAACAATCACGGTATTGGTATTGCTTGGACAGGTTCTTGAATTTCGGGCCCGCGAGCAGACCGGCGCGGCGCTGCGCTCGCTTCTCGATCTCGCACCAAAAATGGCTCGTATTGTCCGCGATGACGGCGGGGAAACGGAAATTCCGCTAGAGGACGTGAGGGGCGGCGACAAATTGCGCGTTCGCCCCGGCAGTAAGATTCCCGTGGATGGCGAGGTTATCGAGGGCCATAGCTCGGTCGACGAGTCGATGATCACCGGCGAGGCGATCCCCATCGAGAAGACCGTCGGCGAAAAGGTGATCGGCGGCACGCTCAACGCGACGGGCAGCTTTGTCATGCGGGCCGAGCGCATCGGTAGCGAGACAATGCTGGCGCAGATCGTTCAAATGGTTGCCGAGGCCCAACGTAGTCGCGCGCCGATCCAGCGCGTCGCTGACACAGTCGCTGGCTATTTCGTCCCCGTAGTAATCACGATCGCTGTCGTCGCATTCATCGTCTGGGCCAACTATGGACCGCCGCCCACATTCGCGTTCGCCCTGATTACGGCGGTCTCGGTCTTAATTATCGCCTGCCCCTGTGCGCTAGGTTTGGCGACGCCGATGTCCATCATGGTCGGGACCGGCCGCGGTGTCCACGCGGGCGTTCTTATCAAAAACGCGGAAGCGTTAGAGTGGCTTGAAAAAGTCGATACGCTGGTGGTCGATAAAACCGGAACCCTTACTGAAGGTAAACCGGTGATGACGGCTGTGATCAGCGTTGGCGACGTCGCCGAGACTGACCTTCTCCGCATAGCCGCCAGCCTCGAGCGGGGCAGCGAACATCCGCTCGCCGAAGCCATTGTCGGCGCTGCCGAAGCGCAAGGACTTCAGCTATCAAGCGCGACGGATTTCATGGCCGAGACTGGCAAAGGCGTACACGGACTCGTCGATGGCCGTGCCGTGGCGCTCGGCAACGCGGCTCTCCTCGATCACATGGACCTCCCGTGGGGGCATCTTGCCGATAAAGCCGACGAACTTCGGCGCGATGGCGCGACCGCAATGTTCGTAGTCGTCGACAAAGCAGTCGCCGGCCTAATCGCGGTGGCGGATCCGATAAAGGGTTCGACGCCGGACGCACTCAGAGCCTTGCGACGCGAGGGTATCCGGATCGTGATGCTAACCGGCGACAACCGAACCACCGCTCAGGCGGTCGCACAGCGACTTGGAATCGACGAAATAGAGGCCGAGGTACTGCCACAAGACAAAGGCCGGATCGTCAAGCGCATGCGTGACGAAGGCCGGGTTGTCGCCATGGCCGGCGACGGCGTCAACGACGCGCCGGCGTTGGCGCAAGCCGATGTCGGTATTGCGATGGGTACCGGCACCGACGTGGCAATGGAAAGTGCTGGCGTAACCTTGGTGAAGGGCGATCTAGGCGGGATCGTCCGCGCCCGTCATTTGAGTCGGGCAACGATGGGAAATATCCGGCAAAATCTATTTTTCGCCTTTATTTACAATGCGGTAGGAATTCCGATCGCTGCGGGCGTTCTCTATCCCTTCATCGGGTTGTTGCTGAGCCCGATGATTGCGGCTGCCGCAATGAGCCTGAGTTCGGTATCGGTGGTCGGCAACGCCTTGCGCCTGCGACTGGCTCGTATTTGATAAGGTGTTTGCGAGTGGCATCCGAAGCGCGATGTCGAAGCCGTGGGAGATCCGAAGATCGTCGGTCATAATGATCAATAGGCCGGAAAACGGCTTTCTGCGTGGAAAAGTATGGCATCGCGCAGCCGGTCACCCGCAAGCAGGATGACCGGCTAACCACGGGACGAGGCCCCTATGCCGACGATGTCGGCATAGCCGATCAAGCCTTCCTGCCGCTGCCCAGTTCCGGTCGCACCGCATTAGTCTAATTTCGGTTTCACCTCATGCCCAAACTTGTTGATTAGGGCGATGGCTTCGTCGTCATCCTTAATGACGATGTCGTTGCCCTGGCCGTAAAGGAATGTGATCCACTGCGTCATGCCATGGCCGCGCGCGAGTTCGTTGAAGCGGCCGGCGATATCGTCGACGCTACCCATTAGCCGCGCCGAGCGCGACATCATCCAATCGTAAATGCCGAGCTCTTTGCTCCGCTCCACCATCATCTTTTCGCGGTCTTCGACGCGATAGGCCGAATCGAGGCTGTGGTTATCGGTGTTGAGCAGGCGCACTTTTTCTTTGAGGTCGTCGGGGATGCCTTTACCCTGCATCGTGCCCATGGTTAGCCATTGTGGCATCCAGCCGAAATTGCGCGCCGCCGCAGCCTCATAATTTTCGTCGAACACCACGGGAGCGTTCCACCAGACGTCGAATGTGTCGGGGTCCTTACCGACTGCGCGCCGGCCGTCTTCGATGATTTTGCGGACGTTGACGAGGTCGTCGTCGGAGAACCCCATATGGACGACCGCGCCGTCGGCGGCCTCTGCCGCCATGCGCAGAATCTTTGGGCCGGAGCACATCACATAGGTGGGCAGATCGAACGGCTCGAAATACGCCCAACGTGGCCGAAAGGTATTGCCGTCCCAAGTGATTTCCTCGCCTTGGCAAAGGGCTTTCACGGCCACCAGGTAGTCCCTTAAATCTTGGATCTTGGCCGGCTTGCGGCCCATCGACCACAGCGCGGAATCGCCGGTTGCGACCCCCATCATCAGGCGCCCTGGGGCTAATTCGTTGAGTGCGACAAAGCCACCGGCGGTAACCGTGGGATGGCGGGTTACCGGGTTGGTGGCATAGCTCATCAGCTTAATTTTCGAGGTGGTCATCGCCGCAACTGTCATACAGACGTACATTTCACGCATCAGGTTTTGCGAATCCGCCGGGCCGACCACGTCCATGCCTGCGTCCTCACACGCCTTCCAGATCTTGGACACCTGAGCGACGGTGTCGTGGGGCGGCATCGCGCTCAATTGCCAATTGTGTTCTGTCACTAAAGCCTCCCTCTTCGCGTAAGGCAGCCGTAAGGCATCTCTATAAAAATAGGTGTTGAGGATTTTACCATTCTGGTCGTCTCCAACTACGATTTTATTTCGTGTCATTACAAGTTGCGCCAGCACCCGAGATTCTGAGCCAAGATGTTACCGCCAATCGTGGCATTGCGCCGATGGGTTTCCGCACCGGCGATGGCTGGAGCCCGCCGTGGACGCTCGAGGAGCGATTGAAGGCACTGCTCATCCCGCCGTCGCTTTACATTCGCTACAAAGTCGTGAAAAAGCACCTCAAGGGAGAGGCTGAGTTACGCCTACTTTCTTGTCTCGTCGATCGCACACGCAATGCGGTCGATGCCGGTGCCAACAAAGGTACCTACAGTTTTGTGTTAAGTCGGCTTGCGCGCATAGTTTACGCCTTTGAGCCGAACCCGAAGATGTTCGAAATGCTGCGTCGCACCGCGCGGCGCAATATTCTGCTGTCACCCTTGGCACTTTCGAATCGTACGGGTGCGGCCGAGTTTCGCGTGCCGCGTTATGGTAAGGGTAGTTATTCCAACCAGGGCGGCACGCTCAGCACGGTCAAAGTGAGCGATGACTATTAGGCCCTGCAAGTCCAATCTGAGCGGCTCGATGCGCTCAATCTTAAAGACGTCGGCTTTATCAAGATTGATGTCGAAGGGTCCGAGGCCGAGGTGCTGGAAAGGGCGCGGTCTCTGATCGCCCGTGATCGCCCCACGCTGATGATCGAGATCGAAGAGAAGCACACCAGGATTCCGATCGAAACCGCGCTCTCAGAGGTGCCGGCGCTCGGCTATGACGGGCTTTTTTTCGATCGCGCCCAGCAGGCGTTGCGCGCGCTTGGTAGCTTTGATCCCGAAGCGCATCACCGCAACCCAGTCGAGGGCTATCTCTACAACTTCATTTTTATGCCTAGGCGCTAGATTTCGGTTATCAACAAGCCCTCGGGCTCGTCCAGCAGCTTCCGATTGCGGCGGCGTGCTAGTGCTCTTTGTAACCGCCACGCAGGACCCACCAGGCGTGGCGCAGCAGCATGCGTTTGTCGGTGCGCCAGCATTGGGTGGGCTCGGAGCCCTCGTGGTCGATGCAGACGTTGCAAGAGACGCAATCAACGGGGCCGCGTTTGCCAGCCTTGATTTTGTTGGGCAGGTCGGGCTCGCGGATAAACGGGCGCGACATCGAGATAAAATCGGCGTCGCCGCTGTTGACGATGTCGGCCATCGTATCGGTATGGCGGATGCCGCCGACCAAAATGACCGGGATTTTCTTGAGCACTTTCTTGACCGCTTGCGCGTGGCTGCGGAAGTAGCACTCGTCGCCCGCGGCGGTCCACAGACGGTGGATCACCATGTCCTGTAGGGCTCGTTCCAGTGACACGCCGATAAATTCGCCGGCGCTCTTAGTCACCAGATGCATAATGCCGACCGATACCTCGAGCGCATCAAGCCCTTCGGCTTCGAGTTGTGCCGCGCGCGGCACACTTTCGTCGATCGTAAGCCCGCCTTCCTCCATCGAGTCGGCCATGCCGAGCTTGAATGTGACCGGGAAATCGCTACCTACCTCGCGGCGAATCGCGCGATAGATCTCAAGCTGGAAACGACCGCGCCGCTCGGCATCGCCCCCCCAATCATCGTCGCGCCGGTTGGCATGGGGCGAACTGAACTCGCTGATCAGATAGCCGTGGCCGGCGTGGACGTGGACGCCGTCAAAGCCCGCCTCGCGCACGCGCCGGGCGCCATGGCCGAAAGCCTCAATGATTTCCTTGATGTCGGCTTCGGTGGCTGTGGTCGGCTCACGCGTCGAGATGAAATTTTCGACAGGCGAGGGCGCGAGCGGGGTTACCGAGGGATCGCGGCTCTGGCTGCCGGCATGGCCGAGTTCGCCAAAGATGGGGCAACCGGCATCGTGGATGCGATCGGTGAACTGCTTATAGGGCGCGACCACCGATTCGTTGTGAATGCCAGCCTGGTAGTGAATATAGCGGCCGCGCGGGTGGACATAGATGTGGCCAGTGAAGATAAGACCAGCACCGCCGCGGGCGATATCGAGATAGAGGTTGGTGTAATCCTCAGTGATAGTGCCGTTGGCGCGTGAAACCGACTCCGATGTGGCCGAACGCACAAATCGGTTCTTGATGGTCAGCGGACCGATCTGAGCGGGCTCAAATAACTTTTCAACCGTCACAGGTCCTCTCCTTTTTAGGACTGAGAGGCCGCGGGCACGAGGATCAATGTGGCGCCGTTTTTGTTAGCGGCGATCTCGGCCTGCAGTTTGGGAATTGAGGCGACGTCGAGCATCCCGAAGGGCTCGTCGAGGATGGTTACGGTGTCGATGGCATTGGCAAGCGAGCAGGCGGCCGCAACTTTCTGGCGCTCACCACCACTGAGATCGGAGATACGCCGCCCCAAGAAGGGGCGAACGTTCTCCGGCGGGCTCTCGACCGCGGCGAGCTTAAGCGATTCGTCGACCGACAGATTAGGGAACGCATTGTCACGGCTT
Organism: Alphaproteobacteria bacterium; assembly: GCA_963583675.1. Lineage (GTDB taxonomy): Bacteria > Pseudomonadota > Alphaproteobacteria > SHVV01 > SHVV01 > CAUZWH01. The sequence goes on along the minus strand of CAUZWH010000119.1, from coordinate 1,448 downwards.
TGCATCACCGACAGGCCGCGACCGATGCGCGACCAGGTCGGCATTTTGTGCACCGCCTTGCCGTAGATGTGCATCTCGCCCCCAGATATCGGAATGATGCCCGACAACGCTTCGAGGAAGGTGGTTTTGCCCCATCCGTTGGGCGCCTGCAATACGGCGAGGCTACCCCGGGGCACGCTGAACGATAGGCCTTCAACCTGGCCATCGGTGTCGGTCCGGCCGATAACCGGACGCCGTCCGCGACGAACGACGAGGTTCTTGATATCGAGGCCGGGCTCGCCCGAATGCGCGGGATCCAGTTGGACGTGCGAGAGCAGCGCACCGCCCGGCAGTTCGACGTCGACGATGGCGTCTTCCGAGCCGGCGAGGGCGCTCAGCCAGGGCCGCAGCGCATCGCCTTCATTATGAAAGCTTTCTTTGCGGACATCGTCAGGTGATTCAACGCGAATCGTTGCATCGTCGATCGTCCATACGGCGGTTGCGAGATCAAGCACCTTGGGGATGTTGAACACATGCTCGACAATGACCAGGGTCACCGCATGTTCCTTCACCAATTCGTCAAGCAGGCCCATGATGTCGCGGATGCCGTTGGCATCGAGCGCCGCGAGCGGCTCATCGAGGAATAAAATGCGGGCGCCGGCCTGCACGGTTCGTGCGATCGCCACGCGTTTGGATTGGCCGAGCGACACCATGTCGGCAGACGAGGTTTCGCGGCCGCCGAGGCCGAAGCGCGAGAGCAAGCCATCGGCTTGTTTGCCCCACTCGGCTTCCTCACGCTTGATGGTTGAGCGCTTGAAGAAAACCGCGAGCGGGTTCTCACCGGTTTGGTTCTTCATCGCCAGCACGACATTGTCGCGCAGGCTGTGGGTCGGGAACAGGCGGATGTCCTGCCAGGTGCGGCCGACCCCTTCATTGGCGATGCGCTCCGGCGTGAAATGGTCGACAGGATTGAGGCCGCCCAACCACGAGGGTGGGAAGGTGAAGTTCTCGGCGCCGAGTTCACCATCGCCGGCGATCTCGATGTTGCCGGCATCCGGCTCGAGGTTGCCGGTGAGAATGTTAAGCAGCGTTGTTTTGCCGGAGCCATTGGGACCGCGCAGTAGAACGATCTCACCGCGGCGCAGTTCGAACTCCGCCTCATCGAGAATGACCTGGCCGCCAAAGCGTTTGTGTAGTCCGGTCGCGCGCATCACGACGGGTGCGGCTTGGCGGTCTGCGGCGGAAGGAGCTTGCGTCGCGGTGGTTTCGCTCACGACGCTAACTCCATGCGATTTGCGGTGGCACGGATGGCGATCTCTGATTGGCCGACCGTCCAGATTTTGGTTGTTTGCATTGCTGCCGCGTCCCCTCCCCAGGCGCCGAACGACTTTCCGTCAGCCGTTTGGCGAGCGGGCGCGATCATCGCCGCAACACGGTCGAAAATCAAGACAGAGCTCTTGGGCCGATTG
>CAUZWH010000118.1:0-8272 GCA_963583675.1 Alphaproteobacteria bacterium | reverse complement strand
CTGAGCGTCGTAGTCACCGGGATAGCGCTGGCGCTGCTCATAATCGCGTTCGCCATAGAGCGCGACCGCCGCCGGGGTCGGTGCGGTTACGTAGTCCTTCGGTTCGTCCGGATAGTAAAAAATCAGTGAAATATTCATCGTCTCGGCATCGTCGATCGGCACTTTCCAGCGGATCAGGTAAGGCGGGTAATAGGCTTCGGTCTCGCCGTCCGCGTAATGCGGTGGCAGCACCGGGGGCCGGCACACGATGACGCAATTGGGCACGATCAATTCCATCGAGCGCACCCAGATGCTGTCGTCGAGCCGCCGGGTTTCATGGCAAGCGATGCCGATCGGCGTCTCCCACCAGTCGAGTTCGCCGATCAGCGCCAGTTCTTCAATCAGGCGCCGGTTCTGGTCGAGGAATTGCGCCCCGCTATGGCGTGCATGCAGGAACGATTCGTGGCCCTGGTCGACCGTGTTGTCCATCATCTGCAGCCAGTTGGTCGGCTGATAGTTGGCGGCGTAGCCGTCGGGCTGGCCGAGTCCGACCGAAAAGGCCGGGCTTTCGGCCGGCTCGTAAAGCGGAAATGGCGGCCGCTTGTCGGGCGGTCCCATATAGGCGAACACCAGCCCGAAATATTCATGCACGGGATAGGCGCCCTGGCATAACTTGCCGGCATAGGGACCTTGCGGCGGCTCGGCCGGCGTTTCCAGGATCGCACCGTCAACGTCGAACAGCCAGCCGTGGTAACAGCAGCGAATGCCGTGCTGTTCTATCTTGCCATATTCGAGGGACGTCCCGCGATGCGCGCAATGCCGCTCGAGAATGCCAACCTGGCCGCCGCCATCGCGGAACACCACCAGGTCCTCGCCGAGAATGCGGATCGGCACCGGCAAATCCTTGAGATCGTCGAGGTGGATAATCGGATGCCAGAAGCGCCGCAGATATTCCCCACCCGGCGTCCCCGGCCCGACCCTAACTATACTATCGTCGACCGGCGGCATCTCGGCCTGGTGATAGGCCCCGAACGGTTCGCTGAGAAAGCGCGTTTCTGTCATCGCCGTGTCACCTTCGTAGGTTCCAACCCCCTCACCCTACCCCTCTCCCCTTGCGGGAGAGGGGTAGGGTGAGGGGTAGGGTGAGGGGGTTGTGCTTTTTTCACTTTGCCATTCGAGCAAAACTAAACCGGTGCCGATGTCATCGTGCGCGGACGCTCACCAGCTCGGACCTGATCGAATGCCGCGCGCGATACCTCTCGGATCAACGTCTTGTCCGCGTCCGCAGTTGCCGCGGGCGGCGCGTGCTTGATGATTTCGTTGGCATAGATCGGTGTAACCGCATCGTTCGACCGATCAACCCCTAGCGGATCCTCGCCGCGTTCGACCGCCTCGATACCCTCGCGCACCATGCGCCGCATCAGCGCCACGCCACGATCCGAAGTTCCCAAATGCTCGGTTGCGTGCACCGCGATCGGGCGCTGACCGACCTGAGCATCCCAATCACCCGGGTAGCGCTGGCGCTCTTCATAGGGCCGATCACCATAATTGGTCGCCAGCGCGTCGGAGGGTTTATCCAGATAATCGGCGCTTTCGCCTTCGCCATAGACAAATGAGTACTCGACCGTGTTGTGGTCATCGACCGGTACGCGCCAGCGCGTTACGAGCGGCGCCGTACCCAGCGTGTCTTCGCCGTCGGGAAAGGCCGGCGGCAGCAGTGGCATGTTGCGCAATTGGATCACGTTGGGAACCGTGTACTCCATCGAACGCACCCAGATCGCGTCCTTGACGCGGCGTGCAACGTGGCAGGTGATGCCATGCTCGGTCGGCCAATAGTCGTCCTCGCCCCGGTCGCAAAGTTCCTCGACCGGCCTGCCGTCAACGTCGGTAAACTGAACCCCAAAGATCGACGCGTGCAGATAGGCCTCGTGCACGGGGTCGGCGACGTTGTCCATGATTTGCAGCCAGTTGCAGGGCTTCACATTGCCACCCAGGCGCTCGCCCATGCTGAATACCAGGTTGGTCTGTTCAAACGTTTCAAAACGCCGGAACGGCGGCTTGGTCTCGGCCGGGCCCATATAGGCAAATACCAGCCCGTTATGTTCCTCGACCGGATAGGCGCCGTGATAGAGCTTGCCGACATAAGGATTGTCATCGGGCTCGGCCGGCGCTTCGAGGATCTCGCCGTCATTGCCAAACAGCCAACCGTGGTAGCAACAGCGGATTCCGCACTCTTCGACCTTGCCGAACTCGAGGGACGTGCCGCGGTGACTGCAGTGGCGTTCGAGCAAGCCAACCGCGCCTGATTTATCGCGATAGATGACGAGGTCTTCACCGAGCCGACGGATCGCCACCGGCAGCTCGCCGAGCATCGCGGACTGTGCAACGGGGTGCCAGAAGCGGCGCAAATATTCGCCACCCGGTGTGCCGGGCCCGACTCGCGCCAGCGTGTCGTCGATCGGCGGCACGTTCGCTTGGCTGTAGGCGCCAAAGGTTTCGGTCAGAAAGCGTTGTTGCTTGGCCATATCATCCTCAAGTCGGTGATTGTGTCCGTCCAACCCCTGTGGATCAAGAGGACGCGCCAGTTAAATCCATGCCTTGACCTGTATTAATGAAGTCACCGATTGTGCCGCCCACAAGAAAATCAGACCAGGAGGACGCCATGGCCGCCGTGCCGCTTACCATCGTCACCGACAATTACGACCGTGTTCAAGGCGTCAAAACCGGCGAGGTCCCGGTTGAGGGCTGCGACGTTACCTATTTCCATCTGCCGCCATCGAGTTCGTTCCCGCGCTTGATGCGCAACCGCGAATTCCAGGTCTGCGAAATGTCGCTGTCGACCTACATGCTGTCGCGTTCGCGCTACGACCTGCCTTATCGCGCCATCCCGATGATCGTGTCGCGCGTGTTCGCGCATTGCTCGATCTGGGTGCGCACCGACGGCAGTGTCGAAAAACCCGAAGACCTCAAGGGCAAAACCCTGGGCTTACCAAACTACCATTTTACCCGTGGCCTATGCGTCAAGGGGACGCTGGCCGACGAATTCAGTGTCAAGCACACCGACATGAAGTATTGCTTTGGCGGCGTCGATACCGCCTTCGATCACGCCTACATGAAGGAATTCGAGCTACCCGAAGGCGTCGAGGCGACCGCGGCGGCGCCGGGCGAGACGCTTAGCCAGCTCCTGCTCGATGGCAAGATTGACGCGATTACGGCAGCCCGCGATCCGCAGCTCTTTCTCGACGGCCATCCTGGCGTGAAGCGGCTATTTCCCGATTTCCGCTCGGTCGAGCGCGAGTATTGGGACCGCACCCACGTCTGGCCGATCATGCACGTGCTCGGTATTCGCGAAGACGTGCTCGAGAAATATGAATGGCTGCCGCTCAACCTGATGGCCGCGTTTGAGATCTCGAAGCGAAACGCGATTGAGCGCTTGCACGAACTCGATGCGCTGACCGTAACCCTGCCCTGGCTGGTAGCTGAGGTCGAACAGACCAAAGCCCTGATGGGCGAGGACTATTGGCCGTTTGGCGTCGAGCCCAACCGTCCCACGCTCGATGCAATGACGCGATGGTCGTTCGAGCAGGGCATCTCCGCGTTCAAGTGGGAACCCGACGACCTCTTCGTCGAGACCACCCGCGCCTGGCGTCCGGTCGACGCCGGCCGGCGCTAGCGCCTTTAGGAAAGGAGAGGAGAAACCAATGTTCTACAGAGTCAGCGACGGGCACGGTCTTCCGCACGACCCCTTCAAGAGTTGCGTCGTGCCGCGCCCGATTGGATGGATCACAACGGTAAGCGCCGGCGGCGTCGTGAATTTGGCGCCCTATAGTTTCTTCAATGGCTGCGGCGAAGATCCCCCACAAGTGATGTACGCACCAGGCGGCGAGCACGTCGAAGGCGGCTTCAAGGATAGCCTCACCAACGTCGAAGAAACCGGACAGTTCGTTGCCAATCTGGTGACGTGGGAACTGCGCGAGCAGATGAACGATACGGCTCTCCACGTTGCCCGTTCGGTGAATGAGATGGAAATGGCAGGGCTCGACACCGAGCCGTCGGAACTCGTCAAGCCGCCGCGGGTCAAAGCATCGCCGATTCACCTCGAGTGCGAGTACATCCAGACCTTAGAGCTTCGCAGCAACCGTACGGAATATCGCAATTTCGTGGTGATTGGCGAAGTGATCGGAATCCATATTCGCGAGGAAGTGATGACCGATGGCATGGTCGACATGTCGAAGTTTAAGCCGATCGCACGTTTGGGATATCAGGACTACTCGATCATCGATAACGTGTTCACGATGCCGTTTCCTGACAAAGGGACCAGATTGGATCGCGAAGAGCGAGAAGCCCAAGAGGCGGCAGAGTAGAGGCGGCGGAATAAACGACGATTAGGCAACACGAACGCCGGCGAGGTGACGCGCAGGCGAACCCCGGATGCCTATTCCGCGGCGAGCGCTCGCTGGCGTTTGATGATCGTCGGCGGCGTCGCGAACGCCCGTTCGCCGACCTCGCGCGAGACCCTGTGCAACAGCTCACGCTCGGCCGCGTCCGAGCCCGCATAGGGCACGCGCCGGACGGTTTCGTTGGCATGGGTGGGCACGTCAATAGCCTGGTCGCGCACCACGCCCTTGGGATCGCCACCGCTGCCTGCGGTTTCGATGCCTTGGCGTACCATCCGCCGCATCATCGCCACGCCCTTATCGGTCGACGCCAAATGCTCACAGGCGTGTACTGCGATCGCCCGCTGACTCACTTGCGCATCGTAGTCGCCGGGAAAGCGCTGGCGCTCTTCATAGGGTCGGTCGCCATAGTTCGATCGGGTGCCCGGGATCGGATCGGAGACGTACAGGTTGGCGCCGTCGTGCGGATAGAAGATGAACGCGAACTCGGTGGTGTGGATGTCGTCGACCGGTACTCGCCAGCGGATCAACAGCGGCAGCGATGATAGTTCACCCTCGCTGTCGGGGAAGGTCGCCGGGAATTCCGGTGAGTCGCACACCAAGGCGATATTCGGACAGATGTATTCCATCGAGCGCACCCAAACTGCGTCATCGATGCGGCGCGCCTCATGGCATAAAATCCCGGTGGGCGTTTCGAACCAATCGGGTTCTCCCAGGTCGAGCATTTCAGCGATCGGGCGGCCGTTTTTGTCTTCGAACTGGATACCCGAATGCCGGGCATGCAGGAACGGCTCGTGCACCTGATCGACGACGTTGTCCATGATCTGCAGCCAGTTGCACGGCTTGGTATTGCCGCGCATATCGGCCTCGCCGTGGCCCAGCGCAATTCCCGGCTGGTCGTACAGATCGAACATCGGAAACGGCGGCTGCGCGGCCGGCGGTCCCATATAGGCAAATACCAATCCGTTGAATTCGTGGACGGGATAGGCGCCCTGATAGAGCTTGCCGGCATAGGGGTTGTCGTCGGGCTCGGCCGGCGCCTCGAGCACCCGGCCATCGACGTCGAACAGCCAGCCGTGGTAGCAGCAGCGGATCCCGTGGTCCTCGATCTTGCCGAATTCGAGCGAGGTGCCGCGATGGCCGCAATGGCGCTCAAGCAGACCAACCGCGCCGCTTTTGTCGCGGAAGACAATCAGATCTTCGCCGAGGATGCGGATCGCCACCGGCAGATCATCAAGCTGATCGCCGTGCACGACCGGATGCCAAAACCGCCGCAAATATTCACCGCCCGGCGTCCGCGGCCCGACCAGCGCCAGCTCTTGTTCAATCTCAGGCACCACCGCGCGCCGATAAGCACTGAACGGTTTGCTAAGACGACGACTTAAATCGACCATTGGCTATTTTCCAGTTATGCAGCCAACCCCTCACCCCACCCCTCTCCCCTTGCGGGAGAGGGGTGGGGTGAGGGGTTCATCTTCAACAAAACTCCGCTCAAACGTTGCCCTCGACCTCGTAGTCGTCGCCGTTGAGCGCGTGCCACACCATGTCGTCGAAGAAATGGACGCCATGCTCGCTGCGCCACGAATGCTCGGCATCGACCATCAACCGGCCCTGGGTGTAGCCCTTCGACTTGATCCCGACCATCTGCTTTTCGATAGACTCGCGATCCTGCGGCACGGCGGTGTTCATATGGTTGTCCATCTGCGCGATTTCATAGTCGGTCGGCGGGTCGTTCATCACGAAATGATCGATATGCCGCAGCATGCCGTCGATCGCATTCGGCATCACTTGCGCGACCTTGAAATTGGGCGCGCCATGATGGGTCATCACGATCAGGTTGGGCCACAGGAACCAGATGTAGACATTCTTCACCATCGAATCCGGGCCGATGTCGAACGGTAGGATTTTGCGGATCTTTTCGATCACCTCGTCGGTGCCCCAGCTGATGTCGACCGACCACAACCCATGCTCGGTCGAATCGAAGCTGAGATCGAGATAGGAGTCTTCGCCGCCCATCACCTGCGGATGGATCACCGGGCAGTGATAGCACTCGAGCTGATCGCCCATCAGCTTCCAGTTGGCCCTTAGTTCATAGCTGTCGCGCCGCACCCGCTTGAGATCGTTCAAGTTGGGCAGGATCTCGTTGACCATATCGGCGAGATCGCCGGCTTGGCTCGCCAGCGAGGCCGCTTCCGGATCGAGATTGACGAACGCCATGTTGAGGAATTCCTCAACCTGGACCGCCGCCAGCCCGAAATCGTCATGATCGAAGTCGGCAACGTTTTCGGCATTGCCGGCCGCCTTGAGCTTGCCATCGTGATCGTAGGTCCAGGCATGGAACGGGCACTGGATCATGCGCACATTGCCCTTGCCCTCAAGCAGCACATGGCCGCGATGCATGCACACATTGTAGTAGGCGCGAAGACCCTGATCCTTGCTGCGGATCACGAACACCAACTGGTCGAGGATCTGCGTCGTGATGTAGTCACCCGGATTTTGCAGATCTTCGAGGAAACCAGCGAGCAACCAGCTCTTGAACCAGATTTCCTCGCGCTCACGCTCAGCGACTTCGGGATCGTAATAATAGTGCGCCGGCAACGTGTAGGAGTGCTCGGCCACCGGATGAAACCGGCTGGTAAAGCCGCTCGGACGAGTCTTATCGGCAAGTGCTGCCATCAGGCGCCCCTCATGATTTGATTACGTCTTCATCATAGCTTAGGTCGCGGGGCGGAACAAAGATCGTGCGGCTTTTTTACGCTGCCGTTGGGCAAATCAGCTCACGAAACCTTCGCCCTATCCAACCGCTGTGCCATCTTGGCAACCAAATTTCCGGCCGCGCCCGGTCGGCTCCACGGGCAGACTACAAGGCAGATGCCGCAGGTCTGGTGGTCGACGAAATACGGGGTGCACTGGTCGAAATCGACATACCACTTGGTCTCCCCGCGGACCATTTGCTTCTCGCGATAAATCACGTCCGGCGGGCAGGCGTTGGCGCACACCTGGCAGTGCGTACAAAACAGGTCCGCGCCTAATATGTCGGGAGCGTCCGCGTCGAGCGGCAAATCCGTTAACACCATCGACAACCGGAAGTTGGAGCCGAATTCACGGTGGATCATCGAGCCGTGTTTGCCGAGCTCACCCAGACCGGCCTCGATTGCGGCCGGTATCATCAGCACGTCCTCGGTCATCGGTCCGGTCTTCGCAACCGCGTAGTGGCCGCGCTCCCTGATTTAATTGGCGAGCCGCTTGGAAGTCTCGCCGGCGCGGCCGTATTGGCCCATCACCTCGACATAGGATTCGACCGCTGGCGCCGCGAGCATGCTTTCGCACGATTGTTTGAAGGCCATCACGATTGCCCATTTACCCTGCGGCACCGGCCGGTCGTCGTAATACCATTCGTCGCGATAGGCGCAGATCCCGACATCATCGGCCCCGACCTCAAGCGCTATCGCTTTGATCCACGCCGTCCACTCCGCCGCTGATTGTTCATGCCGGGTCGACGCGATATCGCTGACCGGCAGGTCCATGGTGCGCTGCCGGTATTCACGCGCTTTGGCGATCTGCTCGTTGTCTTGGTCGCGTTCACGGAAGTAAAACATGACCGCCGTGTGCGGCGTGGAATCGTCGGCCCGCCAAAAAACCGGGCGCGGCCGCGCGGCATCGGCGTTATCCAACCCATTGATCTCATTGCCGGAGATATCCGGCCACAGCGGCGCAAAGCGCTCAAGGGATTTGTGCGTGGCACCATCGAAGGCAGCCGCTTCATTATGAACCACCCGGAACAAGCGGCCGGCGTCATGCATAAGATCCTCCCCGACATTGAGGAGGATCTTCTCCTCGAGGTGATCAAACGCCTCAACAGTACCCATGTCTGGGGCGTCAACGGCGGCGTCAAG
>CAUZWH010000117.1:0-8288 GCA_963583675.1 Alphaproteobacteria bacterium | reverse complement strand
TTACGTAGAAACACCGATTTCCTCCGTGATCGCTTATTCGGCGGCTTGTTGCAGCGCACGCTGCTCGCCGCGAACAGATATCCAGCCAACCGGCGATTTCTTGGGGGTACGCTTTTTCGACTTGCGCGCTTTTTTTGCCTTCGCGGCTGCGGCCTCTTCTTTCAACATTCGCTTAATCACCCGGCGCGCCTCAAAGAAGGCGCCATCGTAGTTGATCCGCACCTTGGCGTTGACGTCGTCGGCGCTTGGACCTTCAGGGTCGGTGTCGAGTGAAACCTGCTGGGCCTGATAGACGCCCACGTCCTCCCAGATCACTTCATGACACTGGCGATAGAACTCCTTGCGACCCTTCTTGGGGACCATGGCCAAGGGGTGACAGATCGCCCAAAACTGATGCGTGGTCTTTTCGGTAGCCGGGGTGATCCCGTGATAGACCTGGAAGCCCCATTCGCCCCGATCCCACAACCGATGGTCGCCCGGCTGGCGGAGACCGGTAGCCTCGGATCCGTTGTTGATCAGGAAATAGGCGGGCGGGCGAAATTCCGATGTCTGCCAACGATCGAAATTGGCGGCTTCGCCACCGAACTCAGCATAGGTGCGGGCCGCCGGTACGTCGACCATCTCGCGCATAACGCGGACTGCGTTGCCCTCCCGGTGGAAGGCGACGTCGGCGTTTTCGGCAACGGGCGCGTTGCCGATCGTCGACGAATGAAGATAGGCGACGTGGCTGAGTTCGAGCAGGTTATCGATGATCAGGAGGTAGTTGGCCTTGATATCGAGGTGAATTTTGGTCACGCCCCACTCGGGGTTGGTCAGGAGCGGAAAATCGATGATCAGCGCCTCGTCGGCGTCCTCGACGTCACCCATCCACACGTAGATAAACTGGTGTCGCTCGACGACCGGGTATGATTTGACGCCTAGTTTCTTCGGCCAACGGCCCTGACCCGGTATCTTGATGCAGGTGCCGCTGCAATCATAGACGAGGCCGTGGTAAGCGCATTCGACCGTGTCTCCGCGCAACTTTCCTTCCGACAGCGGCAACCGACGATGGGCGCAGCGATCTTCCAGGGCAACCGGCGTTCCATCCTGTTTGCGATAGAGCATGACGTCTTCATTGAGCATCTTGACCGCAAGCGGGTCTTTACCGAGTTCGTCGCTCCACGCCGCGACGTACCAATGGTTTCTCAGAAACATGTCGATCCCCCTTGCGCGCCGCTAGCGAAATGCTGCCCGTTTGCTTGGTTTTTTTCGCGCTGCTTTCCTCTTCTTAGCGGCTTGTTTGGCCAACAAATCTTCGACGATCTGCCGTGACTGCAGAAGGCCGCCATCGTGCACCGAACGAACGCGCTCGTTGATATCCCAGGCGTTGGTTTCAACCACATCGTCGTTGATGGCCCGCTGCTGGATTGGAAAGACGACGGCATCTTCGGTGATGATCTGATCGCACTGGCGGATGAACTCCTTAGTTTCCTTCTTATTGCCGATGCCTTTTTCGAAGGCGATGTAGCGGAATTGATGGGCCGTCATCTCGGTTTCGGGGGTGAGGCCGTGGAATACGTAGAACCCCCAATGCCCCTGATCGTCAAACCAGTCGGCTTTAGGTACGCCGTTACCAGTCCCGCGTGAACCGTAGCTAACGCGCACATGGGTGGGTGGGCTGAACTCGGACACCTGCCAGCTATCCATATTGCCGTTGTAACCGCCAAACTCCCGGTGGGTTCGCGGCGCCGGCACATCCTCCATCCAACGCTTGACGCTCACCGTGTCGTGCTCGCGGACGGTTTCGACTTGGGCGAGTTCCGCGATCTGGGGGCTTCCCGTCGTGGTGCTATGGACATAAGCGAGGTGCGAAAGGTCCATTAAATTATCGATGATGAGTTGCACATGAGCATCGTGGAGGAACTTGATGTTGGAGACCCCGTAGGCCGGATCATCGATGCGGCTAAAGTCGGGAATCTCCGACTCATCGGCACGTTTGGGATCGCCCATCCAGATCCATAGATAGCGGTGCCGCTCAACGATCGGATAGGACTTGACGCCGGTGCCTTTAGGAACCCGATCCTGCCCCGGAATTTTGATGCATGCGCCGGCACAATCGTAGAGCAAACCATGGTAACCGCATTCCACGGTATCGCCGATCAGTTTACCCATTGAAAGTGGCAGTCGGCGATGGGCGCATCGATCTTCTAGGGCGACCGGCGTTCCATCTTCCTTGCGGAAAATCACCACCGCTTCGTTGAGATAAGTGCGGGCAAGAAATTTGCGGCTGACTTCTTCGCTGAACCCTGCCGCGTACCAGTAATTTCTTAGAAACATGATATCCCCCTGGTTCGGTCCGCTTAGTGTGGTCGGTCGGCCGATTACTCGCAACCCTGGCCGATAATTCGTGACGCTCATCAATCTACGTTAATAGGGCATATTTTTTTGATGGCATCGCGATCACCCCACCATCGACGAGGCAAAGAACGGCTCTCGGCCGGAATAGGCGGCGTCGCACCTCAATTCGGACCGCCAATTGATGGTTTTTGACCAGAAAACGTATACGTTATCACGCTTATTAGCGCTGCTGCAGAGCCGTAGCGGCGCTCACGTCGTTCTTGGCGAACCCCGAACGAGGCCGGTATGCGAACCCTGACGATTGCTCTCGAACGCCTCGACCGTCATGCGCCCTTCTTCATGGGAACGGTCGCAGCACCGCCAGGAATCGAATTCAAAGCGCTCGAGGTGGGCGTCGGCTTTGATCCCGGCCGACGTGACGGCATCGACCGTCACGGCCGCATGTTTCGCGATCGCGAGTTCGATATCTGCGAGCAATCGCTGGCGTCCTACATTATGTCGCGCAGCCGGAGCGACGATTTCGTAGCGACGCCGGTATTCCCACGCCGCTTGTTCAGCCAAAGTTGCATGTTCGTCAACGTCGGTGCGGGGATCGATAAACCGACTGACCTGATTGGCAAACGTGTCGGCGTGTGGTCGTTCCAAACCACCCTGTGCGTGCTCGCGAAAGGCGATCTCAAATCAGAATACGGCGTGCCGTGGCAGGATATCGATTGGCATATCCAGTATCACGAGGAATTGCCGTGGGCCGGCAACGGAATCTCGGTCCAGAACATTCCCGAAGGCAAGGATGCAGGCCAGATGCTGGTTGATGGTGAACTTGACGCGATGTTTCACCCGCTGCCGCCATCGGCGGTGCTGGCCAACCCGGACCGGGTACGGCGCCTGTTTCCCGATGCGCGCACCGAATCACTGCGCCATTTCGAGAAGTTCGGCTACTGCCCGATCATGCATTTACTGGTTTTCCCGCGCGAGCTTGTCGAGGCCGACCCGTGGTTACCGCGCGCAATGATCGACTGCTGGGAGGATGCCAAACACAAAACGGCCGAGTTCTACGAAGATCCGGGGTTTTCGCTCCTGGTGTTTTCGCGCAACGAGTTTGAGTGGCAGCGCGACACGATGGGCGCCGACCTGTTTCCCTCGGGGCTGGCCGCGAACCGCGCGAACATTGAGCAGTTCATAAGCTACGTCGCCGACCAGAAGCTGATCGAGAAACCGATCCCCGTCGAGCAGTTGTTTCACGAATCCGTGCGCGACACCTGAGTGAATTGTGCGCGCTGAGATGGCTCGTTCGGATCTCAATGTGTTGTGTTGGGAGGGCTACGATTATCCGGCGCTGCTCGAGCCATTTGCTGCCGAGCATGGGATTACGGTGCGCGGCGAGGCTCACGTTTCCGACGCCGGCACGGTGGAGCGTTTGGTCGGGCCTGAGGCTGGTGCTTGGGACATCGTTAATCTGAACAACCCATTTGCGCGCGACGTGCTCCATCCACAGGGCTTGATCAGAGAACTGGATGGGGATCGCTTCGGGGTCTGCATGGCTGGGTGGCTGCCGCAGTTTGCCGATCTCTATCAATGGGCTAAAGACGGCGACGGCAGCGCGCTAATCGGCATTTGTCAGCGTTTCGGTCCTTTTAATCTGGTGATCAACAGCGATCGCGTTTCGTGCGATGTGGCGGAAGACCAGGGTTATCATCTGGTAGATGATTCACGCCATGGCGGACGCTACGGCATTCTTGAGTACGACGATTTCAACGTGTTCCACATCTGCATTGGTGCCGGTCTCGACCCGTTCGAACTAAAAAGCGCTTCGGACTTGGACGAGTTTTCAACGACCGCGCGGCGATGGTTTGAGGGCGCAGCCATGGCCACCACCGACCACATCGTCATGAATCGCGCGCTGGTGGACGGTGAGATCGATTTCTATCTATCGGGGGGTGTGTTCAGCGCCTCGCCGGCGCGGCTCGATGGTCACCACAATATTCAGGCGATCACGCCGAAACGCGGCCCGATCGACGGCAAAGGCGGCATTGTATTTGCCGAGGTAACCTCGGTGCTCGCCAGCGAAGCATCGCCCGCCCTGGCCGAGGATTTCCTCGACTACTTGTTGCGGCCTGACGTTGCAGTGTCGGTTGCGTTGAGCGAAGGCACAGTCAATCCGGTCGTGCAGATGGCCAACCCCAGCGTGATGGCGGCGTTCAGCGCCGATCACCTCGCTGCGATCCAATGGGACACATTAGAGGAGGATATTTCCCGCTGCGCCCACTATCGTGTGGCGCCGAGTTACGATGTGTTGTTCGAACGGCTTAGCCAAGCCAAAGCGGCGGCGCTGGAATGACTAATCGCGGGGCATTGTCCGGCTCGGCTAAGTGTGCACCTATCGGGGCTGGTTGGCGCAAGCGATGACAGACGGGTTTTCATTTCGTGACATCGTTCGTTTGAGTAGTGACGCCGTGATGGTGACGGCGATCGCGACGCAACGCGGCGAAGGTCCGCAAATCGTTTATATCAACGACGCATTCTCTGAGATCACCGGGTTAACCGAAGCCGAGGCAATCGGTGCAACGCCGGACATCATCCAGGGACCGAAGACACCGGCCTACGCGCAGACCCGCATTCAGGGCGCCTTCGATCTGCAGCTGCTGATCCGCGAAGTTGTCACCAACGAAACCAGGTCCGGCCGCGAATATTGGTTGGAGCTCAATATCATCCCGTTGCTTGATGAGAACGGTCGGATCACCCATTCTGCGCTGATTGGTCGTGATTTGACCGATCTTCGAGAATCCGAACATTCGCTTCGGGTCGCGGCCGCCACGGATGCCCTGACCGGGCTTTCGAGCCGACGCACATTCATGGATCGTGCAGACGTGGAGTTTCCCCGCGCACGGCGCCACCGCCACACCCTTGCCCTCTGCGATATCGACCATTTCCGCCAGGTCAACGACGAACATGGCCACCATGTCGGCGATGAACTTCTAAAGGCGGTTGCCGTTGCGATCACCGCCGAACTGCGGACGATGGACGTGTGCGGGCGTGTCGGCGGTGAGGAATTTGCCATGCTGTTGCCGGAAACGCCGGCGCCGTCGGCTGCAGAGGTCGCCGATCGTTTGCGGATCCGCGTTGCCGGCACTCACGTTGAAGCCGAGGCCGGCCCGGTCGCCGCAACGATCAGTGCCGGTGCCACGGTGATTTACGAAGAAGACGCTGATTTCGGCGCCACGCTGCAGCGGGCTTATCAGGCGCTTTACAAATCCAAGGGGAGCACCATCGGCACCACACTGCGTATGGACGCAATGTAGGTCGTTGGTGGAACCCCCTCCTGCGAATGAGCGCATAAGATGGCAATGATTAAAGCTGGCCTCGTTCAGATGAGTTTGCGCGGCGACGCCCAGACCGACTCGCCCGCTGTGATAGCTGAGAAAATGATCGCCGCGCACATGCCGTTGATCGAAGACGCCGCGCGGCAAGGCGTCCAGGTGCTCGGGCTGCAGGAAATATTCAACCTGCCCTATTTCCCGGCCTCCGAAGACGTGAGCTGGTATGCGGCCGCCGAACCTATTCCGGACGGGCCGACGACAGCCGCGATGCAGGAGGTGGCGCGCGCGCATGCGATGGTGATGGTGGTGCCGATCTACGAGCGGACCATCGCCGGCGTTTATTACAATTCGGCGGCGGTTATCGATGCCGATGGCAGCTACCTCGGGACCTATCGAAAGAGCCATATTCCACAACTGGTCGGCTACAACGAGAAACTGTTCTTCAAACCGGGCGACCTCGGCTATCCCGTGTTCGACACTGCCTATTGCCGACTTGGCGTTTATATCTGTTACGACCGCCATTTTCCCGAAGGTTGGCGGGCGCTGGCGTTGGCAGGTGCCGAGCTGGTTATCAATCCTTCAGCGACAACGCGCGGCCTGAGCGATCATTTGTGGGAGCTGGAGCAGCCCGCGGCCGCTGTCGCCAACGGCATGTTTGTTGGCGCGATCAATCGCGTTGGTATGGAGCCACCGTGGAACCGGGGCCAGTTCTACGGCGGGAGTTACTTCGCAAACCCGCGCGGTGAGATTGTGGCCCAGGCGCCCTACGATGAGGATGGACTTGTGGTGGCCGACTTGGACCTCGATCAGATTCGTAGAGTCCGTGATACCTGGCAGTTTTACCGCGACCGCAGGCCGGATACATACGGCGCGTTGCGAGATTAACAAAGACTCTTTTCCACTGGACGCGCGATCGAGCAGCTTTTGGGGTTCACCCCGATAATTGCTGGTAGACGCTCAAGCGGTCGACAATCTGCCAGTGGCCCGAGATGCGGTCGCCGTCGAAGTAGTAGACGGTCAGCCCTGACATGGCGATCGATTTGCCGGAGGCGGGAAATCCGAGAATATCCTCTTTGTGCGTGCCGTTCCACTGCCACGTCGCGACGACGCGGTTGTGCCCGGCGATCAACTCTTGGATGGTGAAACGTTGATCGGGGAACGGCGCCCGCGAGAGTCGCACGCGCTCCTTGTAGCCGGCGAGATCAAGCGTCTGGCCATCCCATGGATCGCCGGGGTCGTGATGGAGAGTGTAGTGCGGCGCCAGGTAGTCATCCGTAGCGTCTACGTTGCCCTGCGACCAAACCTCTTCGATGAAGCGGGCTAGCCGTTCTTTGTTGGACTCGGACACGGGTTCCTAGCGCTAGCGTTGTCTATTTCTCGAGCAGGATCGCTGCGCTTTCGGTGCGCTTGTCGCGGCGTTCCCAGCGGCCATTATCGACAGTGAGGATGAAATCCTGGACCGCCTGGTTAAAGGCCGCCGGTTCTTCGAGGTTGGCAGTGTGTCCGGTCTTGGGAAACACCACCAGGCCGGCGGTGGGAATCGTCTGTTTAAGGAACACACCGGTCGGCAAGGCCGGACGATCCTCATCGCCGTGCAGGATCAACGCCGGCACGGTCATCTCGGCCAGGCGCTCGCGGAGGTCCCATGGCGAGGGCCGGCGCATCTGTACGCCGCGCAGCGTCATCGCGGCACCGCGGCCGGAATGCTCCTGGAGTTGGCTGATGAATTCGTCAAAGCCCCGCGGATCCTTGTTTTCGAGCTGTTCGCGGCCCGGGCCGCGGCCGTAGATCGGTGCGAACTTTTCCGGGCCTTCGCCTTCCCACCGTTGGGCCACGGCCTCGACCTCGTCGCGGAATTTGTCGGCAGTGCTGGGGTCGGCACCGAAACCGACGCCGCCAACAACGACCGAGCGCGCACGTTCGGCGTAATCGAGACCAAAATGCATCGCCGCGAAGCCGCCCATCGACAGGCCGACGACATGGGCCGTGTCGATGCCGAGGTGATCAAGGGTTTCGCAGATATCCGTGACAGCGCGTGCCTGGCTATAGAACTCAACATCGTCGGGCACTTCCGAGGGCGGATAGCCGCGCGCGTTGAACGTTATGCAGCGATAGCGCCGGCTAAAGAAGCGCACCTGGTGCTCCCAGGCGCGATAATCACCCGAGAACTCATGCACGAAAATGATCGGCGTCCCGGCGCCGGTTTCCTCGAAGTAGAGCTGAACACCATCGGTGGTCGTGAAAGTGGCCATGCGCTGGGACTCCCCTGTTGGTCGCTTTTTTTTGCTAGACCGCGCCGCTTGCGCGCAAGCGCTCGACGTCGGCAGCGGAATAGTCGAGTTCGCTGAGAACTTCGCCGGTGTGTTCGCCAAGGTGAGGGGCGCGAAGCTCAATCGGCGGTTCTTGTGACCCCATACGTATCGGCATTGCCACGAACTGCCCGCTGCCTTGATCGGCGAGGTCGGAGATCATATCTCGCGCGGCGACCTGATCGAGTGCCATGGCTTGGTCGATCGCGTTGACCGATCCGCACGGGACGTCGGCGGCTTCGAGAACGCTCAACCACTCGTCGCGTGAGCGCGTCGCGAAGGTGCGCATAAGCTCGGGTTCCAGTTCGGCGTGATTGCGGACCCG
>CAUZWH010000116.1:0-8290 GCA_963583675.1 Alphaproteobacteria bacterium | reverse complement strand
TAACCCTGAGTGGGATGGACGGCAAAGTCGGTCCGGCCCGTTTCTCGGGCGACGTAGCATTGGGATTTGGTATTAAGCGGCCTCGCCTCGACGCCAACATACGGACCAGCGAAATCTTGCTCGATCTGTTCTTGCCGCGCGCAGACGCAACCGCGCAAACCGGAACGCAGAAATCGGGGTCATCTTCACGCAGCGCGGCGGCACAGGAGCGGTGGTCGCGCGACCCTATCGATCTTAGCTTCGCGCAGACCTTTGATGGGATAATTCAAATAGCGTCGCGCGGCATCACCTGGGGTGCCTACAATTTTGCCGAGCCGCAGCTAAAACTGGTGGTCGAGGACGGGGTGATCGATGTTAATCCGTTGTTGGGAAAGCTGTTTGCTGGCGAGGTTCAAATCGCGGCGCGCGTTAGCACCACCGATACACCTCGTCTTGGTTTGTCGCTCAACCTGAAAGGCGCCGATCTTGGCGCCGCGCTTCAACAAGCCGCGGGAATTGATACGCTAACCGGACTTTTTGATGTTCAGGGACAGTTCACCGCGCTCGGTCGAAACCAGTTCGAAATGATATCGACTCTGGCGGGCGAAGGGTTGGCGACCGCACGCGATGGATCGGTGATCGGCATTAATCTGCGCGGCTTGAGCGACCGTCTCAAGCGGCTGAACGAGATTACTGACTATCTTTCTCTTATCCAGTCGACGATGGGCGGCGGGGTTACCCAATTTCAATCGGTCAGCGGCCCGTTCACCATCAATCGTGGCGTCGTCACCGCAAGCGATATCCGTGCGCAGCTAGATGCCGCGGAAGGCTCCGCGCAAGCGAAGATTGATCTGCCGCGATGGGTGCTCGATCTGACGAGCAGATTTCGGCTAACCGAGCACGCAAATGCGCCGAACGTCGGGCTGGATCTCCGCGGACCCATCGACGCCCCGGTCCGTGACGTTCGCACGCGCGAACTAGAAAGCTATCTCATCCAGCGCGCCGGCGCATCGATCCTCCGAAAGGCACTGGGCAAGAAAAATCCGCTCTCAAACATTCTTGGCGGGTCAAGTACGTCTGGGACATCCAGCGGTACACAACAACCTTCAACATCGGGGCAAATCCCACCGCCGCCGCCGACGGGGCAGACGCAGCAACAACCGGCCGCAAGTCCGGCGCAGCAGTTGCTCAAGGGCCTCGGGACGCTCCTAAAGAAGAACTAATCGTAGTGCGCACCCTCGGATTCGTTGGTCGTTGGTGAGGGCGACATAGCCGTGCGCCTCATAACGCTATCTGCGATGCTGGCGCTTATCGCGATTGCGGCGGCAGTGATCGCAGTGACCCGGGCACCGGCGTCGCGATTGGCGATCTTTGATGCCCATATCCACTACAGCGAGCCGTCGTGGAAATCCTACCCACCGCTCAAGATTTGCGGGCTATTGCGTGACGCCGGGATCGCTGGTGCCGCAATATCGAGCTCTCCCGACGACGGTACCCGTCGGCTCGTCAGCCTCAATCGCACGCGGTTCGTGGCAGTTTTGCGCCCCTACCGTGAAGGCGGCACATCGACCAACTGGGCTGTTGATCCCACCGGCGAGCGTTACTTGGACGAGCGGCTGGCAAGCGGACGCTACGAAGGAATTGGCGAAGTGCATTTTTAATCGGCGGCAGAGACGACGAAACCGGTTGCACGTCGAGCTGCCGAATTGGCCATAGCGCACGACATTCCGTTACTCGTTCATTCGGGAAAAGCGGTAATCCAATCCCTGCGCTGGCAGTTTCCCGAACTCAAACTTCTTTGGCCCCATGGAGGCATGATCGAATCGCCCGAAGTGATCGGTCCACTCCTCGGCGAGGACGACAAATTATGGGTCGAGTTGTCGTTCAGGGCCGCCGATATCGAAGGCGAAAGTTGGGTCAGACCGGCCTGGCGATCGTTGTTCGTGAACTATCCCGATCGCTTTGTCGTCGGCAGTGACACCCATGTGACCGGTCGTTGGGATAGCTACGGTGATTTGATCGAAGAACATCGCCGTTGGCTGGATCAACTGCCACCAGCGGTTGCCAAGGCGATTGCTTTCGACAACGCGGCGCGTTTGTTTCTCGGCCGCGAGTGATCGCAAGCGCGGATGCGCGTAATCCACAGTACGACGGTCATCACCGTCGACCCCAACGATAAGTTACTGTTTGACGCTGCGGTTGCGGTAAAGGGTACGAGAATCGTCGATGTCGGACCTTCGGCGGACTGTCCTCGCCCGCCACAGTGATGCCGAGCGTATCAATGGCAGTAAGAAAGCGGTTCTGCCAGGACTTGCCAATCTTCATACCCATTTCGAGCTGACTCTGGCACGAGGGATCTATGAGGACCTTTTGCCGCCGCATACGCCCCCGTTTTCGGGCGGTATGGCGGAACTGCCGTTGCCGGTATTGTCAGCCGACCAACGGCGGGTAATGTGCTGCCTCGGCGCGCTTGAGGCTATTCGCAGTGGCACAACGGCCGACTGCCGTATTCCCCGCCCCGAAGATGTACTTAGGTGGGCGACCGTGAATGGCTATCGGGCGCTCGGCCTGCCAGGCGGGAGCATCGCGATCGGTAATCCCGCCGACTTAATCATGGTTGATCTTCAGCAGGCACATTTGGTTCCGTTGATGCGGCCGGTCTCGTCGTTCGTCCATCAAGGGCGGGCAAGCGATGTCGTCGCGGTTATGGTCGATGGCCACTGGTTGATGCGCGATGGCGAGGTGCTGAGTATGGACGAAGCAGCCATTGTCGATGAGGCGGACCGTATCGCACGCCAGGCTTGGTCCGAACTATTTGCCGCGCAGCGCGGCCTTCCGATGCCGCTCGGGTTCGATGATCGTATGCCGTCAAGAGGGTAACCCCCGGCCGTTCCTAGACCTCGCTGTCGCCGACCGCCGCAATACCGTCGGCTTCTCCCCAACGTGGCGCGGCCGCGACCTCGACATCCAATTGATCGAGGATTCGCATGCAGGTCTGGTCAACAATTGCGTCGATGGTTTTTGGCTCGTGATAGAAGCTCGGCACCGGTGGAAAAATGATGGCGCCGAGGCCGGCGAGTTTGGCGAGTGTTTCAAGGTGCCCCTGGTGGAGCGGCGTCTCGCGGATTGCGATGACCAGGCGTCGGCGCTCTTTGAGCATCACGTCGGCGGCGCGGCTGGTGAGTTCGTCGGTGATGCCGCACGCAATACTTGATGCGGTGCGGATCGAGCACGGTGCGATGATCATTGCGTGGACGCGATAGGAGCCTGACGAGATTGATGCACCAATATTGCTTGGGGCATGGACGACGTCGGCGAATTTGGCGATGTCGGCGGGCGCGAGCTGGCATTCCTTGGCAAGCGTTAGGCGACCAGCGCGGCTGAGTATTAGATGACTCTCGACGTCGGCGATTTCGGCCAGCATTTGCAACAGCCGAACGCCGTAGACCGAGCCACTAGCGCCGGTTATCGCGACGATGATGCGTCGTTTTGGCGGCAAGCCGTCTCTCCCTGTGTCACGCGATTTACTAGCGAATGAAGAACGCGCAAAGGTGCGAACGAATCGATAGGCAGGTCAAGGGTTAGCTTGTTGCGGCGATGCCCGTGGTATTGGGGGATCTTCAAAATAGGTGTGTACTATGATCCGCCTAATCAATTCTCTTGGGAAGCCGGAGGAATAACATGACCAGCGATACCGCCGAAGCGGTTGCCGCCATACGCACGCAGCATGCCGATCTCCCCGAACCCGGTCCCTATGGCGTTTGGGGCCCGGAGGACGGTGAGTCTCATTGGCTGCCGCTGCCTTCGGGCGGCTATATGACTTTGAAGATGACACCGGAAACGTTTCCGGAAAATCTCTACATGGCGGCGGTTCAGGTTATCGAGGAAGGCGGCGTTCTACGAGATCACGGCCACCGCAAGCAGGATGAATTTCTATTCGTTTTCGAGGGGCACGGCACGGTTTTCATCGACAGCGTGGCGCACCCAGTTGAGCCGGGATCCCTGGTCTTTGTCGGTCGCTATCGCAATCATGGCTTCGTCAACGAAGGCGAGGGGCCGATGAAAATTTTCTTCATCACGGTTCCGGCCGCGGGTGTGGAAGAGGTAGTACGTTTGATCGGTCGACCGCGCGACCCCAGTCAACCCGAGCCCGCACCGTTCGAGCGTCCCGACGATCCAGACCTCAACCAGCGGCTTGAGAGTTTGGCGGAGACCACGGGTATTGCCAGTCCGGACGAGATGCCACCCGGAGGTACCGGCCACCACCACCGGGTATGAGCAAGCCCAAAACAGAGACTATTTGAGGACGATTAACGTTGGCTCGCACTTGGATCAATTCTGCCGACTCTCACGTCAACGAAGCCGGCGACTTGTGGGAGAAACCCCTTCGCGCCAAGTGGGGTGATGCTGTTCCGCGCGTCATTGAACCAAAACAAACCGGTGGTGGCAGTATTCAGAGCGGAGGTCGGGTTTATTTTACCGGCGAGGATTATCTGCCGACCGGAGATCTCGACCTTGGCGATGAAATAGTTCAGCGGGCGCGCCGTACCAATGTCGATCCAGTGTATCGCGCGGCTTGCATGGACGAGGACCGGGTTTGGGCGGAGCTTTTGTTTCCGACCAAGGGAATGATGGTGTTTCCGCTACCGAACACCGATCTCGCGCGCGATTGTTTTGCCGTCTACAACGACTGGCTGCACGAATATTGCAGCCAGGTGCCGGATCGAATGCTGGGCGCGGCTTTGATCCATATGGAGGACGCGGATTTTGCGATCGAGGAACTCGAGCGCAACGCTAAACGCGGATTTCGCTGCGGCATGATCAACGGCGATACTCGCCCCGAGTGGGGCCATTATTCCGATCCAAAATATGATCGCTTCTGGGCTGCTGCGCAGGAGATGGAGGTGCCGCTCGCCATCCATATTTCGACGGGGATGAAAAAGGACGTGTTCGTCTTTACCGGCGAGAAGCTGCGCTACGCCCCGCGGGGCTATCTCGATTTGATGGCCGAGGCCGGCCAGGTGGTCGCCAACGAATTCATCTTTGGCGGGATATTTGATCGGTTTCCTGGGCTCAAACTCTTCCTGGTCGAGTATGAAGCGTCGTGGCTACCGCATTGGCTCTATCGCTGTGAGCAAGTCGCCTATGATTTTGGCCCGAACCTTGGGGTGGTACCGCCGAAAAAACGGATTCGCGAATATCTCGATCAGCTCTACGTCGGCGTGATCGATGATCCGTTGATCCGCACCGTTACCTCCGAATTGGATCCTAACCGTCTGATGTGGGGATCGGACTACCCGCATGTCCGCAATACGCACCTCAAATCGCACAAGGTCGTCGACGATATATTTGGCCACCTCGACGAGGAGACCATCGACAACATCACTGTTCGTAACGCGGCTAGGGTATTCAAAATCGACATGCCGGCGGTCTAGGCGACGCTGACGATCTTACGCACCTAAGAGCGCAGGCTGCGCTCCCCGGTCAACTTCTCAAATACATAGACGCGGATCGCACTTGAGAGATTGCCATCGCGTTGGCGATCTATCTCCGTGAGTAGCGTGTTAACTGACGTTTTACGAGCCGCAGCGATACGTTGAAGGCCACGCCAGAAAACCTCCTCGAGGGTCACGCTGGTGGCATGACCCCCAATGACAACGGATCGTTTGCGAAGGCCGGTATCTGGCGGGTTGATGGTTAGCTCGGTCCGACCATTTTTTCTGGCCGCACCCACTTGGCGAATTGCTCTTCATTGGCAAGGCCAAGCTTTTTCGCCGCTTGGATTAGAGTGCTGCCGTCCTTGTGCGCTGTTTTCGCGATCTTGGCGGCATTGTCGTAACCCACATGCGGCGCCAATGCGGTGACCAGCATCAAAGACTGTTCCATGAGATCGGTGATCCGTCGGCGATTCGGTTGGGTGTTGGCGATGCAATTATCCTGGAAGCTAACCGCGGCATCCGAGATCAATCGGATCGATTGCAACAGGTTGTAGATCATCACCGGCTTGAATACGTTGAGCTCGAAATGCCCGTTTGAGCCGGCGATACTGACCGCGGTCTGATTACCCATCACCTGTGCGCAAACCATGGTCAATGCTTCGCATTGGGTGGGGTTCACCTTGCCCGGCATGATCGACGACCCCGGTTCGTTTTCCGGCAGGATCAGTTCACCGAGACCGCTGCGCGGACCCGAGCCCAGGAAACGAACGTCATTGGCGATCTTCATGAGGCTGACGGCGATCACATTGAGGGCGCCGTGGGCTTCGACGATGGCGTCGTGCGCCGCCAACGCTTCAAATTTGTTGGGCGCGGTCACAAACGGCAGTTTGGTGAACTTGCGGATCTCGGCCGCTATCCTGCGATCGAAGCCCTTGGTCGTATTGAGGCCGGTGCCGACCGCGGTACCACCCTGTGCCAGTTCGTAGATGCGAGGCAACGTCGCGTTAACGCGCGCGATACCGTTGGCGATCTGATGTGCGTAGCCGGAGAACTCCTGGCCTAACGTCAGCGGGGTGGCGTCCTGAGTGTGGGTGCGGCCAATCTTGATGACGCTGTTCCAGGCCTTGGCCTTGCGCGCCAGGCCACGCTCGAGGTGCTTGAGTGCCGGTAGCAGGCGTCGGGAGAGCTCTTCGCCGGCGGCGACGTGCATAGCTGTTGGAAAAGTGTCGTTCGAAGACTGGGCCATGTTGCAGTGGTCGTTGGGGTGGACTGGCTTCTTCGAGCCTTTCTTGCCGCCGAGGATCTCGATCGCGCGATTGGACAGCACCTCGTTGACGTTCATGTTGGTCTGAGTGCCCGAGCCGGTCTGCCACACGACGAGTGGGAAGTTGCCATCGAGCTTGCCGGCGATAATGTCATCGGCAGCGCGGACGATGCCTTTGCCGACGCTCTTGGGCAAATCGCCCTGCCCCATATTTACGACTGCGCAGGCGCGCTTCAGAACGGCGTAGGCGCGGATCACCGGATCCGGCATCTGCTCCCAACCGATCTTGAAGTTCTGTCGGCTACGCTGGGTTTGGGCGCCCCAATACCGATCAGCAGGAACCTCGATCGGACCGAATGTATCGGTTTCAGTTCGGGTCTTGATCCTCGTCGCTGTCGCTCTTTTTACCATGACGTCCCCCTTCGCTGGCCTGCCTGATGTCGGCGTCCCAAGTCTAGCGTATGCGAGAGCTGCTGGGGCCTGAAAATGCGCTAGATCGCGTGTTCGACGATTAACGCCACCGCAAAGATGACGAGAACCACGCCGGTAATCCACGAGAGCGAGCGCTGGATACGTGCCTCGGCGAGCCACTTGCGCGCGCCTTCGGCAGCCAGCGCAAGTGCCCCCTGCCAAATTGTGTTGACGATAATCAACGCAATTCCAAGCGTTGCGAGCTGTAGAGAGACACTGCCGGCGTTCGGGTTTATGAAATTCGGCATCAATGCGAGGAACAGAAAGATCACCTTGGGGTTGAGAATGTTGGTGATGGCGGCGTCACGCAGACCCTTTGTCGGGCTGATAACGGGGCCCTCAACGCCGTCGAGAAACACGACGCCGGCATGGATGCTCTGATACCCGAGCCAAGCGAGATAAATCGCGCCAGCAATTGCGATGGCACCGTACAAAGCAGGCAGCGAGACGATGATCAGCGACAGGCCGAAAATGGCAGCCGTCGTATGAACGACGAGGCCGAGCTGAACGCCGGTTACCGTTGCCAGACCGACGCTGCGCCCCGACGTCAGCGTATTGCGCAAAATCAACAGCGTATCGGGTCCTGGCGAAATAACGACCACGAACGCCGCGGCGACAAAAGCGAGGAGATCGGCCGGATCGACAGGCATCAACGATCAAATGTCAGAAAGCAGATCTTAAGCAACCCACCGTCCGCAATCAGCGCACTGCTTATTTCTTTCGAAATTGATCGAGGGTAACGATGTTCTCGCCGTCGGCGCTATCGCTATCGGGTTGCGGCACATCAATCGGTTCGGCGCCCAGATCCATCGTGCTTGAGACGTCACTGTTGGCGCCGACGGTCTCGCTTTCGGAACTTTCGTCGTCATTGCCTTCGACCTGAAATTGGAGGCCGAAGCGAACACTCGGATCAACGAATCCGGTTAGGGCACCAAACGGAACCGACAATAGCTCGTGGGCACCGTTGAAGCTCAACGTTATATCAAAACTATCTTCGCCGACCGTAAGGCCCCAGAACTGATGCTGAACAACGATCGTGATCTCGTCTGGATATTTTTGCCGCAGGTGTTCGGGTGCGAGAACGCCCGGATAGTGAGAGCGAAACGAGACGTAGAGGTGATGGTTGCCGGGAAGACCA
>CAUZWH010000115.1:0-8353 GCA_963583675.1 Alphaproteobacteria bacterium | reverse complement strand
GAATGTCGGGACGATCAAGCGCGGACCGTATTCCCTCCTCAATTTTCAGCGTCTCAACGGACTCGTCCATACGCTCGGTGGCACCAACCTTACGTTTGAGCTCCTCGATCGGATTCGATGGCCGTTTGTCCTCAATCTGGTGCTTTTTCAGGCGTGGAATCACCCAAACGGATTGCTTGCCGATTGGTTCGGGAAACAGCTTGCGCAAAAATCGCTTGATCATGGAAACAGGTAGGTACATCGCTGTCGTTAAGAAATTGTACCCTCTCCGGAGGATTGCTGCCACGCCGACCTGACCTACCCACGGAGAACAATGATGAGATCAAGCGATATCATCGCGGCTTTGCGCGAACTCGAAAGTCCCAAGGATCGTGCCGGCATGGCGCGCTTCGGCATCAATGTCGACAACGCGTTGGGCATTTCAGTCAACACGCTCCGGCGCCTGGCCAAGGATATCGGGCGCGATCACGAACTTGCATTGGCCCTTTGGCAAAGCGGTATTCACGAAGCGTGCATCCTCGCCTCGATCGTTGCCGACCCGGGGCGATTCAAGACGAAGCACGCCCGTGCCTGGGTCAAAGACTTCAATTCCTAGGACTTGTGCGACCAATGCTGCCAAAACCTGTTTTGGCAGATCGAAGGTGCGCAGGGGCTTGCTCTGTCGTGGATAACGAGTCGCCAGGAATTCACTAAACGCGCCGGCTTCACGATCCTCGCCGTGCTCGCATTTAAGAGCAAAGCGCTGACCACCGAAGAAATCGCTGGGTTTCTTCCCATCATCGAGACCGCTGCGGCGGATGAGCGAAACTTCGTCAAAAAAGCCGTCAACTGGGCCTTACGGCAGATTGGCAAGCGTAACCTCGCGCTCAATCGACAAGCCATTGCGTGCGCCAAGCGGCTGTTGACCCGAGATGAAAAAAGCGCCCGCTGGATCGCCCGCGACGCACTTCGCGAGCTCACCAGCGACAAGGTTCAGCAGCGACTACGGAGCCGCCCTGGGAGATAAACCAGGATTCACAGAAATGTCGACCCAACCCTTCAACCGGCGTTCGGGCATACCTATATGTTCCGGTAAGGCGAGAGCCACAAGAGAAATAGGAAAAGGGTAGTTGCAAAATGACCGATACGACGCACGAGTCCGTGCCGCAACGGGCGCCGCGGCCATATACCGACCGTCATACCTGGGAGAGACTGGTCTACACGCTGTTGTTCGCGATCGCATTCAACGTCGCTGAGGTCGTGCTGTGGGCGATAACGGCAGTCCAGTTCCTGTTCAAACTCTTCACGGGCGTGGCCAACCAGCAACTACGTGGATTCGGTCAAAGCCTCGGGACTTTTATGTATGACGTTATTTTGTTTCTGACGTTCCGGAGCGACGAAAAACCGTTCCCGTTTGCACCCTGGCCGAACGGCGCCCCCGGCCACGTCACTGCAAAACGACAGAGTCGAGCCGCGAAGAAGACCGCCGACGCTTAACGCCTTACTCAGCGGCTCTGCGGCGGCCGCTCAACTGATCGATGATATCAAGCGCCGCCACTTGGACATTTGTGCCCGGACCATAGATCCCGGCAACACCGACCCCATGGAGAAAGTCATAATCCTGCGGCGGGACCACACCGCCGCACACGACCAAGATGTCGCTGGCACCTTGGTCCCGTAACGCCTCAATTAACTGCGGCACGAGCGTTTTGTGCCCCGCGGCCTGGCTCGAAACCCCCACGATATGAACATCGTTTTCGATGGCCTCTATTGCCGCTTCGCCGGGGGTCTGAAACAGCGGCCCGATATCGACGTCAAACCCGATATCGGCAAACGCCGAGGCGATGATTTTAGCGCCACGATCGTGACCGTCTTGGCCAAGCTTGCAGACTAGAATTCGCGGCCGTCTGCCTTCGGTCTCGGCAAAGGCTCGGATCGCACCCTGAACTTTCTTAAAGCCTTCATCATCAGCAAAGGCCCCACCATAGATTCCGGTAACACCGCCAGTTGCCGCGCGATGACGGCCAAACACAACCTCCATCGCATCGGAAACCTCGCCAACCGTGGCCCGCGCCCGCACCGCCTCAATCGACAAGGCGAGCAAATTGGCATCGCCGGCAGCACCCTCACTCAGTTGTTTTAGGGCGGCTTGGCAACGCGCCTCGTCGCGAGCTTCACGCATCTGTTTTAATCGATCGATCTGTTGCTCGCGCACTCGCGTATTGTCGATGCTAAGGATGTCGACGGAATCAACCTCATCGGATCGGTACTTGTTGACGCCAACGATAACCTCCTCACCCCGATCGATCTGCGCTTGCCGCTTGGCCGCACTTTCCTCGATACGAAGCTTCGGCATACCTTGTTCGACCGCCTTCGTCATGCCGCCGAGGTCTTCGACTTCCTGGATCAATTCCCAGGCCGCCGCCGCCAAACTATGCGTGAGATGTTCGACGTAGTAACTCCCCGCGAGGGGGTCGACGACGTGACGGACGCCGGTTTCCTCGGCGAGAATCAACTGCGTGTTGCGCGCAATTTTGGCTGAAGAGTCGGTTGGCAAGGCCATCGCCTCGTCGAACGCATTTGTGTGTAGCGACTGCGTGCCGCCAAGCACCGCCGCCAACGCTTCATAGGCGGTGCGAACAATATTGTTGTACGGATCCTGTTCGGTCAGGGAAACGCCGGAGGTCTGACAATGCGTCCGCAGCATTGCCGAACGCTCGTCCTTAGGCTCGAATTGACGAACGATGCGCTCCCACAGCAAGCGCGCGGCACGGAGCTTGGCAACCTCCATAAAAAAGTTCATGCCGATGCCGAAAAAGAACGACAGCCGTGGAGCAAACGCATCGATGCCAAAACCCCGATCGAGTGCGGCGCGCACATATTCGAGGCCATCGGCGAGCGTGAATGCGAGTTCCTGCACCGCCGTCGCGCCAGCTTCCTGCATGTGATAGCCGGAAATTGATACCGAGTTGAATTTGGGCATATGCTCGGCCGAGTAGGCGATGATATCAGCGACAATCCGCATGCTTGGACCAGGCGGATAGATATAGGTGTTGCGGACCATGAACTCCTTGAGAATGTCGTTCTGAATGGTCCCAGACAGCTCGTCCTGACCAACACCCTGTTCTTCCGCCGCAACAATGTAACCGGCCAAAACCGGCAAGACGGCACCGTTCATCGTCATCGAAACGCTCATTTCGTCGAGCGGAATGCCGTCAAACAGGACTTTCATATCTTCCACGGAATCGATCGCGACACCGGCTTTGCCGACATCGCCAACGACTCGTTCGTGATCGGAGTCATACCCGCGATGGGTGGCAAGGTCGAAAGCCACCGATAGACCCATCTGCCCGGCCTCGATGTTGCGACGATAGAACGTGTTGGATTCCTCAGCCGTCGAAAACCCGGCATATTGGCGGATCGTCCACGGCCGGCCGGCATACATCGTTGCCCGCGGGCCGCGCAGGAACGGCGACATGCCGGGCAACGAACTCAGCGGATACCCAGCCGCCTCGATTTCATCGAGATCGGCAGCCGAGTAGATCGGTTTTATTTCGATCCCCTCGGGGGTTTGCCAGACCAGGTCCTGGGGGTCGCCACCTTTCAGCTCTCGGCTCGCCGCGCTTTGCCAATCCGCCAGAGACGGCGACGCCGCCTTGGATGAGGTGTTGTTGGGCACCTTATTTGATCCCTTATTTGGCCCTTGGGGCATTGCCGCGGCCTTGCCAGAGGCCCGCTTTGCAGCGCCTCTTGAGGCCTTGGCTTTAGCAGTTTTCCTAGCGTTTTCAGGTATCTCAAGAGCCTCCGAAGCCGGCCGCAGTATGCTAAGCAGCCTTTGCCAAGTCAAACAACGGCCGCCGTGTCGGTGTCAAAACGTTGTTGTCGAGGTTGACCCCGATTTAGTATGGAAAGCACTGGTGGATAAAATGAAACTCAATGACGACTTTACTGTGCCGGTCGATACTTCCTATGCGGATGCCGAGTGGGTGACCTCACCGCTTGCCGGGGTTGAGCGTCACATGCTCGACCGGATTGGTGACGAAAAAGCGCGCGCAACCACCATCGTTCGTTATGCCAAAGACAGCCATTTTTCGACTCACACGCATGATGAGGGTGAGGAATTCGTCGTCCTCGAGGGCACCTTCTCGGACTCCAGCGGCGATTTTAGCCCGGGCGTTTATGTACGCAATCCGCCAGGTTCGGCGCACGCACCGTGGAGTGTCGACGGCACAATAATCTTCGTGAAGCTTCGTCAATTCGATCCCGGCGATACCGCGCGTATCGTCATTGATCCCGGCACGGCCGAGTGGCATGCCGCCAAAGCACCCGGTGTGTCGACATTGCACCTCCACACTTTCGCAGACGAGACCGTGTCGATGGCGCGCTTCGCGCCCGGGGCGGTCCTGCGAGATCAAACTTATGCCGGTGGTCTCGAATTGCTGGTCATTGACGGTGAAATTGCGCTCGACGGAATATCCCATCACCGCTGGGATTGGATGCGCCGACCGGCCAGTACAAAGCTCGACCTCGCAAGCAGCGACGGCGGCACTATCTATCTCAAGACTGGACACCTCCCGAGCTAAGTAAATTTCGCATAGCCCTTGCAACATCGGCGCGAAGTCACAATAGTTTAAGCGATGAGGAGCGTTGACCTCACGAGCCCCGGTGGGCGTATCGTCGCCGTTCTCGGGCCGACCAACACCGGCAAAACCCATCTTGCGGTCGAGCGCATGCTCGGCCACAGCAATGGCATCATCGGTCTGCCGCTGCGCTTGTTGGCGCGCGAGATCTACGATCGAATTGCCGCCGCACGCGGACGAAACCGTGTCGCCCTGGTCACCGGCGAAGAGAAAATCATACCGCCGAATGCGAGCTATCTGGTTTGCACGGTTGAGGCGATGCCGCTTGATCGCAATTTTGCGTTCCTCGCGGTCGACGAAATCCAACTTGCGGCCGACCCCGAACGCGGTCACGTCTTCACCGACCGCCTACTCAATGCGCGGGGCTACCAGGAAACCATGTTTCTTGGCTCAGAGACCATCCGGCCGTTGATCAAGAAACTGGTGCCGCGGGCCGAGTTTGTAACGCGGCCACGATTCTCCAAACTTACCTACGCGGGAACGAAAAAGCTTTCGCGCCTGCCGCCCCGCTCAGCAATCGTCGCTTTCACCGCCAGCGAGGTTTATTCGATTGCCGAACAGGTACGGCGGCACCGCGGTGGCGCTGCGGTCGTCCTCGGCGCGTTGAGTCCCCGCAGCCGCAATGCGCAGGTTGCGCTGTTCGAGGATGGTGAGGTCGATTACATGGTGGCGACCGATGCTATTGGGATGGGACTTAATCTCAACGTCGATCACATCGCATTCGCATCACTGCACAAATTCGATGGCTGGAGCACCCGACCGCTGGGGCCCGCGGAGCTAGGTCAAATAGCCGGTCGTGCCGGCCGGCACATGAATGCGGGAACGTTCGGTTGCACCGCCGATGCGGCCGCACTCGAACCCGAAATCGCGGACGCGATCGAAAACCACCGGTTTCCCAATCTGCGAAAGATCTTTTGGCGCGAGAGCAACGTCGACTTCCGCTCGCTCGATGCGCTGATTCGCAGCCTTGAGCTTCGCCCCGCGCGCCGCGAACTCGCCGCCGCACCCATCAGCGAAGACCTAGCTGCATTGCGCACGCTCGCGGCCACACCCGAGATTGCCGGCCGCGCGACCTCGCCGGCCGCGCTGCGTCTGCTTTGGGAGGTCTGTCAGATTCCCGACTTCCGCAAGACCATGGCCGACGTCCACACGCGAATGCTGTCACAAATATTTCTGCATTTGTTGACCGACGAGGCCCGGATCCCGACCGATTGGCTGGCGAATCAGGTTGACCGCCTTGATCGAACCCATGGCGATATCGACGCCCTAGCAACGCGCATCGCCCATGTACGAACGTGGACCTACGTGTCTCACAAGGCTGAATGGATCGACAACGCAGTGCATTGGCAGGAACGCGCTCGAGCGATCGAAGATCGTCTTTCCGACGCGTTACACGATCGTCTCACCCAACGGTTTGTCGATCGCCGTGCCTCAGCCCTCACCAAGCGGCTCAAAGATAAGGCCGAACTCATCGCGGCGGTCGCCGAAGATGGTGATGTCCTGGTCGAAGGCCATAGTGTCGGCCGCATCGAGGGATTGCGGTTCGTGCCCGAGAGCGATGCCCACGATGCCGACGGTCGCACGCTCCGCGCTGCGGCGGTTCGCGCGCTGGCTAGTCCGATTGTCGCCCGTGCCAACGCTCTCGCTGGCGACGTCGACACCGCGTTTGCGCTTTCCGGCGAAGGCCGATTGAGTTGGCACGGTGCACCTGTCGCCAATCTGTCGGCCGGCCAGGACATGCTGTCACCTGGGATTACGCTGCTACCGAACGATCTGCTGCACGGCGTAACCCGGGAACGCGTACAGCGCCGTATCGAGGCATGGAAGGATCAGTATCTCGCACGTCACCTGGCGCCACTTCGTGCGGTCAGGACAAGCGATCTCAGCCAGGCGGCGCGCGGTTTGGTTTATCAGTTGGTCCAGAGCCTAGGATGTCTCGTGAACCGGAACGCCGGACCGCAACTCGCCGCTCTCAACGCCGAGGACAGAAAGCTCCTGAGAGTACGGGGCGTCCGCCTCGGGTCGCAGGCAATCTATTTGCCTGCTATGTTCAAGCCGGCCCGTCGTATCCTGCTGGCGCGTTTGTGGAAGATCCACCACCCTGAAATTGGCGTTGATATTCCCGACGGTGCCGCGGCGTCGGTGCCGGCGACATCGGGCGCCGAGGTAAAGCTACTCACTGCACTTGGGTTTGTCGCTATCGGCCCGCGCGCCATCCGGATTGATCTTGCTGAACGCGTCCGTCGCGACCTGTATCGCTTGGCGCGGGCGCGCGACTCCGCGAAGCTCCATGAACTCATGGCGTTGGTCGGTTGCCCACGCGATGAATTCGATGCCGTTCTCGCCGCGTTGGGCTTTAAAGCCTTGGATACTGGCGAGACAGTCGTGATCGAAGCCCTGCCGCGCCAGTGTCGGCCACGCCGAGCTCCACGAGCGCGCAAAAAACAAACCGCGCCCGTGTCAAGCGCGGATTCTCCGTTTGCGGTGCTCGCCAACCTTCGGGTCAAGCCAACCCAATCGTGACCGAACCCGATGACGATAGCCAACGCCTGGACAAGTGGCTGTGGTATGCGCGCTTCTTCAAGACGCGTACTCGTGCAACCGCAATTTGCCGCAAGCGGCGAATCCGCGTCAATCGCGCAGTGGTGGCCAAACCCAATCACCCCTTGCGGGAGGGCGACGTTCTTACCCTCCCGCAGGCGTCTCGCATTCGCGTGGTGCGGGTGCTGAAGCTCGGCGAGCGCCGCGGTCCTGCCCCCGAAGCGCAAACACTGTTCGAGGATCTCGAACCGGTGGGCGAGTAATGGTGACGTTGCCGCTACCACAGGCCTGTGATAGGCCACAGTCATGATAGATCGCATCAAATCGCTGCTCTCACTTGGACGCCCGAGCGCTAGCGAGACCGGCGAAGGGATCACAGCCCCAGCCGATCGACATCTCGCGCTCGCGGTTCTGATGGTTGAGGCTGCCTATAGCGATGGCTCATTTGATGCAGTCGAGAGAACAACCATCAGCGGCCTCGCGCAGCGTTGCTTCGACCTCAATGAAACTGAGGTCGCAAGCCTACTCAGCGCGGCAGAAGAGCTGCACCGCAGCGCCGTGGATCTCGTTCGCTTCACCCGCGTAGTCAAAGACTCCTTCGCGCCCGAAGAGCGGGTTGAAGTTATTGAAATGCTATGGGAAGTGGTCTATGCGGACGGCCGAGTGGATGACTTCGAAGCCAACCTGATGCGGCGTTTAGGTGGGCTTCTCTACGTTCCCGATCGCGACCGAGGGGCGGCACAAAAACGCGTTGCCGCGCGCCTTGCCAGTGATCAGGAGGATCACTAAGTTGTTCGCCGAAAAGTTAGCGTCGAGTCGGCGGGCGATTTTGCCAGTTTGCGGAGATTTCGATGACCTACATCGTTAATGAGAACTGTATCAAGTGTAAGTACATGGATTGCATCGAGGTTTGCCCCGTAGATTGTTTCTACGAGGGCGAAAACATGCTGGTCATCCATCCCGATGAGTGCATCGATTGCGGCGTGTGCGAACCGGAATGTCCGGTAGAAGCGATCGTCCCCGATACGGTCGGTGACCAGGAGCGGTGGGTCGAGCAAAATCGCCAATACGCTGAGGCGTGGCCCAATATCACGCGCAAGGGCACGCCACCGGCCGACGCCGACGAATGGGCCAATATCGAAAAGAAATACGAAGCCCACTTCAGCGCCAAACCCGGCCAAGGTTCCTAGCTA
>CAUZWH010000114.1:0-8444 GCA_963583675.1 Alphaproteobacteria bacterium | reverse complement strand
TCAGCGTCGCTAGCATACGGCTGCGTTCTTCGAGGGTTTTGATCTCCAGCAAGGCTTGTTTATCGCGCGGCTCGAGCGGGCACATCATGGCCAACGACGTCACTAGCGTTCCCGCCGACACGTCTTTGAGCATGTCCCAGTCGCCATTTATGCCGTGCAGTTCGAAAAACGGTTTGAGCAGTTTCAACAGATGCTCGCGATTGACGTCGCTGTCGTCGGGCTCGTCGAGGTCATCAGCAAAGCTGTCCCAAGTGGGAACGACTTGGCGAAACAAGCGCATCTGGCTCAATTCTTCCCGAATCGAGAATCGGCATATCCCGCGCAACGTAATCAGATAACGGCCGTCGTCGGTTTCCTTAAACGTCACGAGGCGGCCGGCACAACCGGTGGGATACACCTCGGGCTGGTGAGCCTGGTCGGCTGGATCGGCGGGCTGAATCATGCCGATCATGCGCGACGTCGAAAACGCATCGTCGATCATGGCCAGGTAACGTGGTTCGAATATGTTGAGCGGTAAATGTCCCCCCGGCAGCAGCAACACACCGGGCAGCGGAAAGATGGCGATTCGGGTCGGCAGATCCGAGGTATCGGTGACGCTGAAGCGTCCACTCATGAAAACAGGATCGACGATAATTTGCGCCGACCGGCGATGGTGATTTCGTCTGTGGCGCCCATCACGTCAAACAATTTGACAAGCTGTTTGCGCGCCGCCTGATCGTTCCACTCGCGATTGCGTTTGACGATCTCAAGCAGTTCGTCCATCGCTGCCTCATGCTCGCGGGCGCCGGTCAAAGCGAGTGCGAGGTCGAAGCGCGCTTGATGATTGGTCGGATCAGCCTCGACCTGTTTGCGAAGTTCCTCGACGTCGCCGACTTCGCCGACCTCCTCGGCCAACGACAACGCCGCTTGGGCCGCGGTGATCGCCGCATGCTGGGCGTGTTCGGGCGGCACCATCGCCAGGGTTTGCTTGGCGCGTTCGAGATCGCCACGCTCGATATAACACTTCGTCAGGCCGGCCAGCGCGTCCGGGTTTCCAGTGTCCTGTTTGAGTATCTGGCCAAAGATATTGGCGGCGGCGCCGAGATCACCGGATTCGGCCGCGGCCGCAGCCTGTTCGAGCGCTTGTTCGATCGGTGATGGGCCGATGTCGCCAACCAGCCGCTTGATGAATGCATTGATTTCGCTGTCCGGCACCGCGCCCACGAAACCATCCACGGGTTGGCCGTCCTTGAATGCGAATACCGCCGGAATCGATTGGACGCGCATCTGCTGCGCGATTTCGGGATGCTCGTCGATGTTGAGTTTGACCAGCTTCACTGCGCCGGCGGCCGCGGTAACGGCCTTCTCGATCGCCGGTCCCAGTTGTTTGCATGGTCCGCACCACGGCGCCCAGAAGTCGACGATAACCGGAACCTCTTGCGACGCGGTTATCACGTCCTCGACGAAGTTTTGCGTAGTAGTGTCCTTGATCAAGTTGCCGGTATCACCCGACATAGCTGCGCCGATGAGGTCTGACATCGTGCCCTTCAACTGATTGCTGGCGATCTGGCCGGATCGTAATTTTGCTTACCCGCTCCGATCGCACGTCCGCGTAGCTTAGCGAACCTTGTTAAGAATTGATATTGCCGCCCAAGATTGAAATGACTGAATATGATTGAAAATAACGCTCGGCGGACTGAAATTAGCCGGCGCGCCGAAATCGTCCACGCGTGCGGTTAGTCGATCCCGCAATCGTGTTTCGCCTATTCGGCCGCCTTTTTGTGTGCCGCGTTAGAGTCGACCGCCAGATAATCGAGGGCCACTTGAACGCCGCCGCGGCTGTGTGGCACACCCGCCCGCGCTAAACCCATTTCGACGCCGGCCAGGCTACCGGTCAGCATCAGATCGTTGATCGCACCCATATGCCCAATGCGGAACACCTGATCGGCCAATTTGCTTAAGCCTGCCCCGAGCGACATTTCGAAAGCCTCGAGAATGACGCCGCGCAATGCATCGGCGCTGTGGCCCTGTGGCATACGCACGACGGTCAGGGCGTTGCTGTATTCGGCCGGGTTGATCGGCTGCAACTCCAAGCCCCAGCCTGCGACCGCGCGGCGCGCGGCCTCGCCGTGGCGGGCATGCCGAGCCAGCACAGCATCCCAGCCCATCTCGTCGAACATGTCGAGCGCTTCACGCAGGCCAAACAACAGGTTGATCGCCGGCGTGAACGGAAACATTCCGTTGGCGTTGGTGCCGAGCATGCTCTGCCAATCCCAGAACGCCCGCGGCAGGGTGGCCGTTTTCGACGCCGCCAGAGCCTTCTCGCTGACTGCGTTGAAGGCGAGCCCCGGTGGCAGCATCAGGCCCTTCTGCGAGCCGCCCACGGCCACGTCGATACCCCATTCGGCACAGCGAACGTCGATTGAGCCCAGCGAGGAGACCGTGTCGACCAGCAGCAACGCAGGGTGGTTGGCGTTGTCGAGCGCCCGGCGCACCGCACAGATGTCGCTGGTCACCCCGGTCGAGGTTTCGTTGTGGACCACGGCGACCGCCTTGATGCCATGCGCGCGGTCTTCGGCCAGACGGGCTTCCAAATCGGCGGCATCGACGCCATGACGCCAGTCGCCTGCGACATAGTCGATCTCGAGCCCAAAGCGTTGGGCGAGATCGCGCCACAGCATGCTGAAATGCCCGGTCTCATACATCAACACCCGATCACCGGGCGAACAGGTGTTGACCAGTGCGGCTTCCCAGGCGCCGGTTCCCGATCCCGCATAAATGATCACCGGGCCTTCGGCACGGAACGTTTGGCCGAGGCGGGCAAACAAATCGTGCATCAGCTTCGCGAATTCAGGGCCGCGGTGGTCGATCGTCGCCGCTGCTGTAGCCCGTAGCACTCGCTCGGGCACGTTGGTCGGCCCGGGCACTTGGAGAAAGTGGCGCCCGTGATTGGGGGACATTGTCGAGTGGGGCTCCTTGCCCGATTTTGCGTCCGGTCTCTAGCGTCTGCGGCGGGCACTGTCCCGCGCCACGTAAAACGCGACCAGCGGCGCCGACTTAACATGGCCAATTGTCGTGCGCAACTCGTCAAAAATAACTTAGTGGTTTTGACCCCGACAGACGAAAGGCTAACGCGATTCTGCCGCGAGGGCGCGGCCCCCACAAACCCTACTGTTGGCGGACATCACTGCTGCGGTTAAAGTCGTTTTATGCCCCCGACGCGCTCCTCCCAGCCTCCGGCGTCATTCCCTGAATCCGGTTTGGCGCGCCAGCTTGCCGCTGAGATTGAAGGCGATGTGCTGTTCGATCGCTGGAGCCGTGGCCGCTACAGCACCGACGCATCGATCTATCAGATTGAGCCGATTGGTGTGGTCGTGCCCAAAAACACAGCCGACATCGTGCGCGCGATCCAGATTGCCGAACACGCCGGCGTGCCAGTGTTGCCGCGTGGCGCGGGTACCTCGCAATGCGGCCAAACCGTGGGTGCCGCGGTCGTTGTCGATACCAGCAAATATCTCAACCGGGTGCTGGCGATCGACCAGGCCGCCGCCACGGTCACGGTCGAACCCGGCGTCGTGCTCGACCAGCTCAACGCCCGTCTGCGCCCGCTCGGCCTTCATTTCCCGGTCGATGTGTCGCCCTCCAACCGCGCGACCATTGGCGGCATGACCGGCAACAATTCCTGCGGTGCGCGCTCGATCCGCTATGGCAACATGGTGCACAACGTCGCCGCCATCGATGCCGTGCTGTCCGGCGGCGAACCCCTATCGTTCGGCGTCGTCCCGCAGGCGTCCGACGCACACGATGGTCCGCCCCGCTATGTTGAGCTCGTCAAGCGCATGCGCGCCTTGCACCAGCGCGAAGCCGGCGAGATCCAACAGCGTTTCCCGAAGCTGCTGCGCCGGGTCGGCGGCTACAATATCGACACCATTGATGCCGCTGGCCACAACATGGCGCATCTGCTGGTTGGCTCCGAGGGTACGCTCGGCTTTTCCACCGCGATCACGCTTGATCTCCAGCCGCTGCCGCCGCACCGCGCACTCGGCGTCTGCCATTTCTCTAGGTTTCGCGACGCCATGGCCGCCACCCAGGCGATCGTCGAACTCGATCCCAGCGCCGTCGAACTCGTCGATATGACGATGATAAAACTGGCCCGCGAGCAGCCGCAATTCCGCGCCACCGTCGATACCTTCGTCCGCGGCGAACCGGCGGCGCTGCTACTGGTCGAGTTCGCTGGCGAGGATGCCGCGCAACAACGCCGCGATCTCAAGCACCTCGCGAAGCTGTTAGCCGAACTTGGCCATACGGACTGCGTCGTCGAATTCACAAATACTGCCGCGCAAGCGTCGATCTGGGAGGTGCGCAAGGCCGGACTCAACATCCTGATGGCAATGAAGGGCGAGGGCAAACCGGTCTCGTTCGTCGAGGATTGCGCTGTCGATCTCGCCGACCTGCCCGATTACACCGAACGGCTCGACGAGATCTTTCGCCGCCACGATACTGCCGGCACCTGGTACGCCCACGCTTCGGTCGGCACCCTGCACGTGCGTCCGATCCTCAACATGAAAGATCCGGCCGACGTCACTAAGATGCGCGCGATCGCCGAGGAATGTTTTGCGATGGTGCGCGGCTATAAGGGTTCGCACTCGGGCGAACACGGCGACGGCATTGTTCGCTCCGAATTTCATGCCGCGATGTTTGGCGAGCGCCTGGTCACGGCGTTCGAAGAAGTCAAAGACGCGTTCGATCCCACCGGCCTATTCAATCCCGGCAAGATCGTCCGCCCCCACCGCATGGACGACCGTAGCTTGTTCCGTTACGCCCCGGATTATCGGCTCGCGCCGCCAGCTGCCACCGCGCTGGATTGGTCGGAGTGGCGCGGCTTCGGCGGTGCCATAGAGATGTGCAACAACAACGGCGCCTGCCGCAAGGCCGACCCAGGCGTGATGTGCCCGAGCTACCGCGTCACTGGTGACGAGATCCATTCCACCCGCGGCCGCGCCAACAGCTTACGTCTGGCGCTCTCCGGCCAACTTGCAGCCGATTCCTTCACCTCTTCCGATATGTACGAAACCATGCGGCTATGCGTGGGTTGCAAGGGCTGCAAGCGCGAATGCCCGACCGGTGTCGATATGACGCGCATGAAAACCGAGTTTCTCCACCACTACCGAAAACGTCACGGCTTGAGCTTGCGCGATCGTCTGTTTGCCTATCTGCCGCGCTACGCCGCCACCGCCAGCCGCTGGTCGGCACTGCTCAACCTGCGCGACACCGTTCCCGGTCTCGCCCGAGTCAGCCAAGCCGCGCTTGGCCTCACCGCTACGCGCGCCCTGCCGTGCTGGCGCGCCGACCGCTTTCGCGCAGCCGAAGCCAAGACGTTCAAACAAGCCGAGCAGGCCGACAGCGGTGGTCGCGAAGTGGCCCTATTCGCCGACACCTTCAACGCCACATTCGCGCCTGATGTAATGCGGTCGGGCGTAAGCGTGCTGCGCAAACTAGGATATCGCACCATCGTACCCGCTGCGCCCGACGGTGCCCGACCCTTGTGCTGCGGCCGCACGTTTCTCTCGGCCGGATTGGTCGACCAAGCCCGTGCCGAAGCCTGCCGCACGCTCGCCGTGTTAGCGCCGTTGGCCGCGCGCGGCGTCCCTATCCTCGGTCTCGAACCTGCCTGCCTGTTTACATTGAAAGATGAGTGGGCCGCGCTGCTGCCCGATGAAGCTGATGCCGTGGCTCAAATCGATGCGGCAGCGGCCATGGCCGACACCTTCCTCGCTGGCGAAGCCGATGCCGGGCGTATCTCTGTGGAGCGAGCGCACCTCGACGGCAACGCGCTGGTCCACGGGCATTGCCACCAGAAAGCATTCGCTGCGTTTCAGCCGGCGCTGAGCCTGCTCAAACGCATCGACGGTCTCGATGTCGCCGCGATCGAGTCGAGCTGTTGCGGCATGGCCGGCTCGTTCGGCTATGAAGCCGAGAACGCCGAGATTTCCGGCGCCATGGCCGAACTCTCATTGCTGCCGGCGGTCCGCGCGGCCACGCCCCAAACCCGCATCATCGCCGACGGCTTCAGCTGCCGCCACCAAATCCATGATGGCAGCGGCCGCCAAACGGCCCACGCCATCGAACTCCTCGATGAGGCCCTTGCCGAGGAATCGTCAACGCCGGGGGGTGAGGGTCTATAGTTATGGTTGTCGGTACACAGGCATGACAGTTTGCAAACCACATCCCGTGAATTAATATCGCAACCCGGCCCTATGCGGCCGACCAGCACTGGAACGCG
Source organism: Alphaproteobacteria bacterium (assembly GCA_963583675.1). Taxonomy (GTDB): domain Bacteria; phylum Pseudomonadota; class Alphaproteobacteria; order SHVV01; family SHVV01; genus CAUZWH01. The sequence continues at coordinate 2,182 of CAUZWH010000114.1, read as the reverse complement.
GGCGTAGCTCAGGGGTAGAGCACAACCTTGCCAAGGTTGGGGTCGTGAGTTCGAATCTCATCGCCCGCTCCAGTTTTTATTATGTATCAACGAGTTAGAAGAGATCTGATTATGGGGACTATCCCCATGTTCATGGGGGAAGCACGGGGGAAGCGGTGAAACACATTTCAGCAGTCCCACGACACGGATCGTCGCCTTCTCAGCCAGAATTGCTCACGACAAGACGGCAATAACAGCGCCGGTATGAAATTGTCGCAAGCAAGAAGTGTGTGCCTCTGGGGGCCATGCCTAAGCAGACCTGCCTACGATCTGGTTTTTTCGGCTCTTAGCAGCTCGCCATCCTGCGCGAAGCCTCTCGACTAGCCGATGGCGATCCCCAAAAACTCGGTATTACGCAGCCGCAAGACCGTGATGTCGAAGCGCTTACAGTCCCTGTCCTTCTTCCGGTCCTTGGTTTGCTAAACTTTCGTGTTGTGAGCTGAGCCATTTACTTCGATCACGAGCCGAATCTCTGGGAAGAAAAAATCGACAATCCACTTCCCGCTCACGACGTGTTCGCGCTGGAATCTGCCCTGCAACACCCCACCGTTTAGCGAATTGAGTATCCGACGGAGTTCTGCCTCGGCCTTTATCGGGTTCGCTCGCCGCTTCGCCGCGTGCTTTGCGATATGGCTCTTGCTATATGAGCGAACAAAGATCGGGGGATCGCCGACCACGCGCGGCAAGACCATCCCGCTGAATGTCGAGGGCGCAGGCTCCTTGACCTTCTCGCCGAGAGCCTTGCGTCGCACAATGTTCTTCCGATCGGAGCGCTTGAAGTAGGTGGCCCAGTTTCGCTCGCTTCTTGGCATCTTTCACCAGTCGGACGACTCGTCTTCGCCGAGTTTCAGTTCCGCTCTATCGGCGAGTTAGCTCTCAGCACCTACATATGAGCGAGAGTGTACCAGCCCCTGAAACGCAGTAAAATTCGGGTGTTTCTTGATCTTTCCCCATGGAATCACCTTGGCTCACAGAACGATTCGATGACGCAAACACATTCGCTCATAGTGAATAATCCGAAACAAGCCACCTAAACTGCCAGGCTGGGACCGATATTGGAGTGCTAGTACATGAAATACCAGTCGCAGGTTAGAGACGGCATTCACGTCTTGATTAACAATAACGATGGGAAAACCGTCCTTGCCTATATTGGGAGCAGGAGTGGTGAGTACCACTGCTCGTAGGCCATGTGCTCGGCATGGGCCTTAGGTAGGCCAGCATCGAACTCGGCAATCCCAGCGCGCTCGTCGTAGAACACCTGCCAGTCCTCAGCGGTCCATACACGGTAATCCGCGACAAGCAGCGTTAGAATATCTGCTTTGTTGCGCCTTATGACTTCCAGCACAGTAGCTGCTGGCTCTCGTTCAGCATCGAGGATTAGGTCAGCACCCTCGACGTCAAACCGGATTCCGTTCTGCGGCGCTGTCTGACGTCAGCGCCGGGCTGGCGGAGGCGCAAAGCCGCTTAGAACACGGACCCAAACGCATAGTGTCTGGGCGGTCCTTCGTGGCCGCCTTTTGTTCATGGCCTGAGTCCGTTTATGGCTACAAATGTCAATTCTTGCCGTCTGAGATTATGTCCGTTGTTGAGAGTGAAGGTGACCTTTCAGTGCGATGGAAAGCTACCTCGTCGGGCGATCTCAGGCCTGCGCTTCAAACTCTTCTTGGATCATTCGTAACTCGATAATTGCTTCTCGAATTTTGTTGGGGTCTGCGATGCTTACTTGGACATGGCGACCGACTCTGGTGAGCGGCTGGGCCTTAAGATTTGTGTCCACTCCAACTTTGAGACCATCCAATATAAATGTTTCGATCGGCCTGATGAATCCTTTAGGCGTAATATTCCCGGCGGGCGTGCAATCAGCGATGTCCTTTATGAGCAGGTAAGTTGATTCACTGACGAGAATGGTGTCCGGTTCCGTCGCGCCCTGTAGCCGAGCGGCCATGTTTACAGGGCTGCCGAGGACTGTGTACTCCATTCGCTGATCTGAACCGAAGTTGCCGACGGTACAGAAGCCAGTGTTGATCCCCATCCGCACTTGGAGCGCGCGCGATACTCCTTTCGACTGCCAAAGACTTTGAAGACCGGCAACTTTTTCACGCATCTGTAGTGCCATTCTTGCGCACTTTATCGCGTCGTTGGC
>CAUZWH010000113.1:0-8448 GCA_963583675.1 Alphaproteobacteria bacterium | reverse complement strand
GGAGACCTCGCGACGCGCGACATCGCGCGTAACAAATGATGAGCGTGATCGCCGACCTCGTCAGTTGGGCCCTGATCGCGGCGGGCTGTTTTTTTATGGTCACCGGCGGTATCGGATTGATCCGGTTGCCCGATCTGTACACACGATTTCATGCCGCCGGAATCACCGACACCGCCGGTGCCGGCCTGATCCTGGTGGGCGTGATGGTCCAGGCCGGTTTCACTCTACTGACGGTCAAGCTCATCTTTATTCTTCTGTTCATCCTGTTCACCAGTCCGACCGCGACCCACGCGCTCGCCCGGGCGGCCCGACATGATGGACTGGCACCATGGCTGCGGCGGCGCCCGCCCGATACGGAGTCCAAGTCATCGTCGTCGTAACCGATATCGCACTGCTGTTGTTTCTGGTGGTGATCGCCGCGGCGATCATCCGCCTGCGCAGCCTGATCGCGGTGGTGATGCTGGCGGGTATTTTCAGCCTGCTGATGGCGGCAATCTTCCTCATTCTCGATGCCGTCGATGTCGCCTTTACCGAAGCCGCGGTCGGGGCCGGGGTCTTGACCGTCCTGGCGTTGGGAACCCTGGCGCTCACCACCCAGCGCGAGAAAATCCCGCAACGCCGACAAGTCCTGCCCATCGTTGTGGTCTTAGTGATGGGCGCCGCGGTGATCTATGGCATTTGGGATTCACCGAATTTCGGCGATCCGGCAGCCCCGGTCCACCATCACGTCGCACCGCGTTACATCGAACAAGGACCGACCGAAACCAAGGTTCCCAACATCGTCACGGCGGTCTTGGCGAGCTATCGCGGCTACGACACGCTGGGCGAGGTCACTGTCATATTCACCGCGGGCATCGCGGTCCTGTTATTGTTGGGCGGCCGGCGCCGCAAAGCCGGGGATAGAACGGATGATTGATTATTCGATCCTCCGGGTGGTCTCGAAACTGCTGATCCCATTCATTCTGCTGTATGGCCTGTACGTTCAGTTTCATGGCGACTTCGGTCCGGGCGGCGGGTTCCAGGCCGGCGTGATTTTCGCGGCGGGCTTCATTCTCTACGGACTGGTGTTTGGGCTCGAGGCGCTGCGCCGCGTGCTGCCGCCGGCAGTGGTGCGGACCGGCATTGCGCTCGGTGTGTTGATCTATGCGGGCGTCGGCGTCGCCAACATGCTGCTGGGCGCTAATTATCTCGATTATTCGGTGCTGGGTCCGACACCGGCGACCGGCCAGCACTACGGCATTCTCATCATTGAACTCGGGGTCGGGATCACCGTCGCCTCGGTGCTAGTGGCGGCGTTCGTGGCGTTCGCGGGGCGGCGCGAATGACCCTTGAGGTAGTGCTCGGTAACTTCAATTACATCGTCGCGGTTATCCTGCTGATGGCGGGCATGTACACCGTCATCGCACGCGGCAATTTGATTAAGAAGATCGTCGGCCTCAGCATTTTCCAGGCCGCGGTATTCCTCATCTACATTAGCATCGGCAAGGTTAGCGGCGGCACCGCACCGATCGTCGCACCAGGAATCGAGACGTATTCGAACCCCCTGCCCCACGTGCTTATTCTCACCGCAATCGTGGTTGGCGTGGCGACGACGGCCCTGGGTCTAGCCTTGGTGGTGCGGATTCACGAAGCCTACGGCACGGTCGAGGAAGACGAAATCCTCGAACTGGATCAAGCACTGAACCAAGGGCTGGACAAAGAACTGGGTGGGGACTCGTGATCAGCGCCAATCTCCCCGCATTGCAAGTGGTCGTGCCATTGGTCGCCGCGCCGCTGTGCGTATTGCTGCACCGTTCGATCCTAGCCTGGGCGTTTGCGACGCTGGTGTGCTGGACCGTGTTTGCGATCGCAATCGCGCTGCTGGTCCAAGTCGGTGCGAGCGGCCCGATCTCCTACGAACTCGGTGGCTGGGCCGTGCCCTGGGGCATCGAGTACCGGGTCGATTCAGTCAACGTCTTTGTATTGCTGATCGTTTCGGGGATCGCGGCACTGGTACTTCCTTATGCGCGGGCCAGCGTCGACGCCGAGGTGCCGCGCGAGAAGCACGCGATGTTCTACGCAATGATGCTTCTCACCATCACCGGACTGCTCGGCATCACCATCACCGGCGATGCCTTCAATGTTTTCGTGTTCCTGGAGATCTCGTCGCTGTCGTCCTACGCGCTTATCAGCATGGGGCGCGACCGGCGCGCGCTGACAGCGGCCTACCAATATCTGGTCACGGGCACGATTGGTGCGACCTTCATCCTGCTCGGGATCGGCTTTCTCTACATGGTGACGGGCACGTTGAACATGCTCGATCTCGCCGATCGTTTGGCAGGGCAAAGCGAGTCAGGAACCGTGCAGGCGGCGTTCGCGTTTCTCACAGTCGGCATCGGGCTAAAGCTGGCGATGTTCCCGCTGCATCTGTGGCTGCCCAACGCCTACACCTACGCGCCTTCCGCGGTAACCGTGCTGCTGGCCGCCACGGCCACCAAAGTCGCGGTCTATATGTTCTTGCGTTTCGCCTTCACGGTATTTGGCGCCCCGTTCGCGTTCGAGGAAATGCAGGTCGGTTATGTGCTGATGCCGCTGGCTATCATTGCGATGTTCGTGGCCTCGATCGCGGCGATATTTCAAGACGACATCAAGCGGATGTTCGCCTATTCGAGCATCGCTCAGGTCGGCTACATGATGCTTGGCATCAGCTTCGCAACCACGTTGGGGCTAACCGGCGGCATCGTCCATCTGTTCAACCACGCCTTGATGAAGGGGGCGATGTTCATGTGCCTGGGCGCAGTGTTCCTGCGCTACGGTTCGGTCCACATCGACACCCTACAGGGGCTCGGGCGACGGATGCCGCTGACGTTTGCCGCGCTGGTCGTTGCCGGGTTGAGTTTGATCGGCGTTCCCGGGACGGTCGGCTTCATAAGCAAGCTCTATCTGGTGCGCGCGGCCCTCGACGTTGGCTGGTGGCCGATCGCAGCATTAGTACTGCTGAGTTCTCTGCTCGCCATAATTTATGTGTGGCGGGTCGTCGAAATCGTTTACATGCGGCCGGCGCTGGTGGATCACTCTGGTAACGATTTTGGCAAAGGCGAAGCGCCACCACTGGTTCTTGTGCCGATGCTGCTGCTCGCCGGCGCCTGCATCTATTTCGGCCTTAGCACCGATCTTTCGGTGGGTGTCGCGGCCAACGCCGCGGCCGCACTACTGGGAGGCGGACCATGAGCGCCTCTCTCACCATCACGCTCACCATGGCCGTTCCGCTGATTGGCGCGGTTCTCGTCGGGTTGACGGGGCGCTGGCCCAATCTGCGCGAGGCGGTCACGGTCGTCACCGCGGTGGTGCTTTTTTTCCTCGTGGTCAGCCTGCTCACGCCGCTGCAGGAAGGCGTCAGCCAGCAAGAGATTTGGTTCACCGTCGTGCCCGGCATCGACCTCGCCTTCGACGTTGAGCCGCTGGGCATGCTGTTCGGCCTGATTGCCAGTTTCCTGTGGATCCCGACCTCGTTCTATGCGTTCGGCTACATGCGCGCCCATAAGGAAGAAAACCAGACTCGCTTCTACGCCTGCTTCGCGATCGCGATCGGCTGCGCGATGGGTATCGCGTTTGCCTCGAATCTGTTCACGCTCTTTATCTTCTACGAACTCCTCACGCTGTCGACGTTTCCCCTGGTTACCCATAGCGGCACCGACGAAGCGCGCCGCGCCGGCCGCACCTATCTCGGGATCCTGCTCGGCACTTCGATCGCTCTTCAGCTTCTCGCCATCATCTGGACCTGGACGCTTTCGGGAACGCTCGATTTCGCGCCCGGCGGCATCCTGCGCAACCATGCCTCCGACGCAACGATTGGCGTCTTGCTCGCTCTTTATGTATTTGGCATCGGCAAAGCGGCGGTGATGCCGTTTCATCGCTGGTTGCCGGCGGCGATGGTAGCGCCGACACCGGTTAGCGCATTGCTGCACGCGGTTGCGGTCGTCAAAGCGGGCGTGTTCACCGTGCTGAAAGTGACGATCTACGTATTCGGTGTCGACGTGCTTCACGACCTCGGGTCGAGCCGGCTGATGATGTATGCGGCGGCAATAACCTTGGTGCTGGCATCGCTGATCGCGCTGCGCCAAGACAATCTCAAACGGCGGTTGGCCTATTCAACGGTCAGCCAGCTCTCCTACATCGTGCTCGGCGCTATGTTGGCGACGAGCGCCGGCATCACCGGCGGCGCCATGCACATCGCCACGCATGCCTTTGGCAAGATCACACTGTTTTTCTGTGCCGGCGCCATCATCGTGGCGGCCCACAAAACCGAAGTCAGCCAACTCGATGGCATCGGTCGGACAATGCCGTTCACGATGGCCGCGTTTTTGATTGGCAGTCTTAGCATCATCGGCCTGCCGCCGATGGCCGGACTATGGAGCAAATGGTATCTGCTGCTCGGCACCTATCAGGCCGGCGACTATGTTCTGCTTGGCGCCCTGCTGGTGGGTTCGCTGCTTAGCGCGGGCTATCTGCTGCCGGTCGTCGTGCGGGCATTCTTCCGCCAACCGGCCGGCATCGCGGTCGGCGGCGCTGGCGCTGCGCGGGCTGGCATCAACGAAGCGCCGATGGCCTGCGTGATCCCCCTGTTAGTGACCGCGGCCGGCTGCATCGTGCTGTTCCTGTGGCCGCAACCCCTCTACCAACTCGTGCGCACCCTTGGCGGCGGCTAGCGACATGGACAAACAGCATTTCTTCGACAAACCGGGCAACGTCAAACGGATGCTCAGAGCTTTCTACGGCGTCTGCGCCGCGTTATTTATCGCCGACTTCGTATTTCACCGCCACGCCGAACAAACGGTCGAAGGGTGGTGGGGTTTCTATGCGATTTATGGGTTTGTCGCTTGCGTGTTGCTGGTGCTGATGGCCAAAGAGATGCGCAAGGTGCTGATGCGCGGCCAGGACTACTACGACGAGAAGACGCGCCAAGAGCACCACCAAGAGGACCACCAGGACGATGGTTGAGGCCATTTCCTACCTTTCGGCCAACGTTCTCGGTATGCCGTGGGGCATCGCCCCGGCGTTCATCTTTTTTGCGGGTGCCGGCTTTGTCGCACTGCTGCGTGGTTGGCCGCAGCGGGCCGTGCTGCTGCTGACCCCGGTTGTCGGCGGCCTCAACATCGCGTTTCTCGAGGCCGGCAATTTTGGGCACTACGAATTGTTCGACTACGGCTTGTTGATGGTGCGGGCCGATACGCTAAGCCTGTTGTTCGGCTACTTGTTCCATCTCGCGGCTTTTATTGGTGCTCTATTCGCCCTGCAAGTCCGCGATACCGGCCAGCATGTAGCCGGGCTGGCATATGCTGGTAGCGCGCTTGGCGCAGTGTTTGCCGGCGACCTCATCACACTCTTTGTCTTTTGGGAGCTGTTGGCGCTAACCTCGGTGTATCTGGTCTGGGCTCGCCGCGACGAGGAGAGCCTGGGTTCGGGCACGCGCTATTTGATCATCCAGGTTGCCTCTGGCGTTCTACTGCTCGCCGGGGCGGCGATTCATCTCGGCGATACCGGATCGCTCGCCTTCGATAAGATCGGATTGGGGTCAACGGCCAGCGTGCTTATCTTCCTCGCCTTTGGCATCAAGTGCGCTTTCCCGCTTTTCCACAACTGGCTGACCGACGCTTATCCGGCAGCGACGCCAACCGGGACCGTCTTCCTCGGCGCCTTCACGACGAAGGTTGCGGTCTACGCGCTCGCGCGGGGATTTCCCGGCACCGAGTTGTTGGTCTACATCGGCGCTTTGATGACCGCGTTCCCGATCTTCTATGCCGTTATCGAAAACGATCTCCGGCGGGTGCTGTGCTACAGCATGATCAACCAGATCGGCTTCATGGTGTGTGGCATTGGTATCGGCACTGCGTTGGCGATCAACGGCGCGGTGTCGCATGCATTCAACGACGTGATCTTCAAAGGTCTCCTATTCATGTCGATGGGCGCGGTGCTGCACATGACCGGACGCATTAATGGCAGCGATCTGGGCGGGCTCTACAAGACGATGCCGTTCACCACGGGTCTATGTATCGTCGGCGCCGCGTCGATCTCGGCATTTCCGCTGTTCAGTGGATTTGTCTCGAAGTCGATGGTGATGACCGCCGCGCTGGCCGAGGGCTACGATTTCATTTGGTTTGTACTGCTGTTCGCATCGGCGGGCGTGTTTCACCATGCCGGTATCAAGATCCCCTACTTCGCCTTTTTCGCCCACGATTCAGGAATCCGTACCAAGGACCCACCGTGGAATATGCTGTTGGCAATGGTCATCGCCGCGTCGATTTGTATCTTCAACGGTAGTTACCCGTGGGTGTTGTACAGCCTACTGCCGTTCCCGGTGGCTTACGAACCCTTCACCTATGGCCACGTTGTCGCCCAGTTGCAGTTATTGTTCTTCTCGGCTTTGGCGTTCGCCTGGTTGATGTTGACCGGCCGCTACCCGCCGGAATTGGTATCGATCAATATCGATGTCGAGTGGCTCTACCGCCGGCTCGGCGTTCGCATGTATCACACCATCGCCAACGCGATCTCCGAGCTTGGCCAGGAGGTGCGTACCTCAACGCTTGCCCAGATCGACGACATCGTTGCCGAAGTGTTTCGCTTGCATGGGCCCAACGGTGTGTTGGCGCGAAACTGGCCAACCGGCGGCATGGTGCTGTGGGTGGCAATCCTGCTGGCGGTCGTGCTGATCTTCTACTACGCATAGGCGGTGGCTGCCCGTCTCCACCGCTCCTTTCTCCTTGCGCTAGCGCTTTACGCTGCGGCGGTTGGCGCGGCCGTGGGTGAAACCTTGGTTAGGGCCGAGGACAAGTCCTGGGTCAGCGAAGCCGGACGGGATCATCAACTGGTCGGACAGATTTTCGATGTCGGGGCAAACGCGGTGATCGATGAAAGCGCGTTAATCCGCCAGATTAGGCGGGCGAAACTGGTGTTGCTGGGTGAGAAGCACGACAACGCCGACCACCACCGTTTGCAGGCCGGTATTCTGCGCCAGATCGCCGGCCCCGATGTGCGCGCCACGGTGGTCATGGAAATGATCAACCCGGACCAACTTCCGGCCCTGCGCGCGCACCGGCGGCGTCTCGTCAACGATGTCGGCGGATTGCGGGCGATCCTCGATTGGGATCGGACAGGCTGGCCGAAATGGCAAATCTATGAGCCGATTTTCGCGGTTACTGTCGCCGGGCAACTGGTGATCGCCGCCGGCAATCTAACCCGCGCCGAGATACGGAAGATCGGCCGGGAAGGCTACCCGGCGATCAGCAACGAGCGTGTCCGCCGGCACCTGATGGCGCATCCGGTAACGCCAACCGATCGCGAGGCCCTGAGCAAACTGATCTTAGCATCGCATTGCGGCCACGCCTCGGAAGCGATCGTGCCGCGCATGATCGCGATCCAGCGCAGCCGTGACGCCACCATGGCACAAGCGTTGATAGTAGCCGCGCAACAACAGGATCGCGCCGTCCTGATTGCCGGCACCGGTCATACCCGGACCGATCGCGGTGTGCCGCGATTCGTCCGCGCCATGGGTGCAACGGACGCGATGATCAGCGTCGCCTTTATGGAGGTTAGACCCGGACGAGAGCGAGGCGCCGACTATGCCGCGGTTTACGACGCCGCAGAACTGCCGTTCGATTTTGTGTGGTTCACACCGGCGGTCGATTACCAAGACCCTTGCAAAAAGTTTCGCAAAGTCCTGGAGAAGATGAAGAAGAAAGGACACGCCCCTGCGAAGGGGAAGACGGCCAAGTAGACGGCATGAGCCGAACCACACGGGCTCGTGTGAGTTAGCCGGCTTTCTCTGGATCGCCTTTGGCGTAATTTCCGGGCGTCCACTTCGCAGCTTTACGGCCATCCGGCGTCATCGAAGTAGATTGACTGGATTTTGCGGCTTCCACAACGGTGGGGTTGGCGTCGCGGCCGGGCCCGGCGATGCGAATTTCCGACATCCGTGCTTGAGCGTGGGCGCTCCGATAATGCTTATCTGCAGCCACTTCGTTGGCCAAATCGTCATCTGAAAGTTGGCTATAGCGCCGCCACAATTCGCTTAAAAACGCGTCGATTTTAGCGCCCGGTACCGTGTTGGTGATGCACGGCGGGCCGTCCTGGAAGATGTGGAAGATGGTCGGCTCAAGCGGCCCGGCGTCGGCGGCGAGGAAAATCGCCGGCATCAGGCGGCGGCCACGATTGGCTTTGGCGAAATGGGCCTACGCTAGATAAAGAAAGCTCTGTAGTTTGCGATTCGACAGCGGCACGCCAACCGATTCAGCACGATCGACAAACCACAGCGCGACGTCCAAGGTCGATCGCATCATTGGGATCATTTCGCCCTCCCAATTAGCGAATGGGTTTGCGACAACCAAGCATAAAACACCCTTATCAGGCGCGGGCGGGTTATTTCAATCACCGAGGTCGGGTTCGAGGGGCTACGTCTTGCGCGCGGTGGGC
>CAUZWH010000112.1:0-8448 GCA_963583675.1 Alphaproteobacteria bacterium | reverse complement strand
GTCCAATATATGCATTATACGCATAATTAGGCAGCATCGGCACGGGTATCCCGACAGGTTTAGATGAGCGACAGCGTGAAATTGACGGCGTCCTCGCCGAGTCGTGCCCAACTCAAGCAACTTGCGACGTGGCGCGCGTGGTTCTACCGCGAGGCTGCCGCGCGCGACCGGATCGCCCATGGTGGCGAGCCCGATGTGGACACCGCCGCCTTCGCCCACTGGTATCGCCTAGAACTCGACCGGGCGCCGGCGATCAACGATGAAGCTGAAATGGAAGCTCTCTGGGGGCTACTCGATACGGCGCCGAGCGCGGGGCCACGACTGCGGGTAATCCGTAAGCACTATCGCCTCACCCAGATTGACATGGCCGCCATCGCCGGCGTCGAGCAAGGCACCGTGTCACGCTGGGAGGCCGATGAGACCGACATCACTGACGCCCACCTCACCATCTACGCTCATCTGTGCCAGGGCGCGGCGCTGGCCTTTCTGCGCTACGGCGCCCAGGCCCCCACCCGGCCACCTGCCACCCGCCTTATCGGGCGAATTGTCGCTGGCCAAGCCGTCACGCCAATCACCGCTGAGCGGCCGCGTGTCGAGATCGGGGAACTCCAACTCACCCAGGTCCGAGCTGGTGCCACAACTGATTTGCTTGCGCTCGAAATCGACGACATGCCGGATCTCACGCCTCTGCGCCCCGGCTGGCTAGTAGTTTACGAGGGCGCCGCCGACACGTCAGACAACGCACCGCGGGGGGTACCCGGCGGCATATTGAGAGGCCGCCCGGAGGCGCTTGAGAAATGCCTCGATCAACTCTGTATCGTTGGCCTTAGCGACCACGCCGACAATGGGATCAACGCAGGCCAGGTCGTGCTACGCGAAATCCGGGCCGCCGCCAAACCCGGTTTCTACCAACTCGCAACCTTCGGGCTCGAGCAGACTGTCGACACGGAAATCGCCTGGGCATCACCAGTGCTCGCGCTGTTGCCGCCGCGCTAGCGCGCTTCAAGATTGATTTGAAAATAACGCTTCCCAAAAAAATCTGCTGGCCGCGACATGGTCACGCCTTTGTCACTTTTTGACCCACTTGATAGGTTATTGTGCGCCCACCATGACCGACGACGACCCCAACAAGATCGCGACCTGGTTGATCAAGGAGCACGGACCCGAAGGTGCTTATTTCGTCGCCATCGATGGCGCGTCGCAGGCGATGAACGCAGGTGAAGGCTATCGGCTCAGCATATGGCGCGACGTCAAACGCATCCTGACCGAGCGAGCCAAGCAACGCGACGCGATGCCGCCGGATGATCGCGGCCAAATCGACGAACCCAGCGCTTAGATTTCCGCGTCTAACCGCGTATTAACGTTCGTTCTCTACTCGCGTGTGGGCGGCGTTAGATCGGACCGGATATCGCCGTTGTTCGGTAAATACCGTTTCGCGGCGTCCTACTCCGCCGCCTTAGCCGCTGCGAGCGGAATGTGCCCGCCTTGCGCGATGTAACCGTCGATAAGATCGCGGCCGGCTTGGCGCAATTGTTCGCTGTCCTCGGCCGCGCTCGCGGCTTTTGGCACCCGTAGCGCGGTATCGCCGCCATAGGTCGGCATCAGCTTGCCGGTGCGCCAGACATTGGCCGGATCCTTGCCTTCGGCGACCGCGCCAATGCCGTCGCGGATGCCTTTGCGCATCATCGCCACGCCGCGATCCGAGGTGCCGAGATGTTCGCGGGCGTGCACGGCGATCGGTCCCTGACCGATCTGCGCTTCGTAGTCGCCGGGCTCGCGTTGCATTTCTTCGTAGGTTCGCCCCGAGGCGTTGAACTTGAGCGCGTCCGAGGCCTTTTTAGTGCGCGGGTTGGGCTTGCCCTCAGGCGTCAGCACCAGGCTGACCTCCATCATATTAACATCGTCGATCGGCACCGCCCACAGCACCAGGTAAGGCAGCGCATGCATTTCGTCCTCGCCGTCCGCGAGCTGCGGAGGCCAATTGGCGATCTGGCCGAGCGCGGCGATGTTGGGCCAGATATATTCGATATTGCGCACCCACACGGTTTGGTCGTCGAGCCGGCGCATCTCCAGCGTCACGATACCGGTCTCGGTTGCGATATATTCGGCCTCGCCGAGCATGGTCAGCTGTTCGACCAGCCCGCCGCCAGGGGTGGTGAACTGGACGCCCGAATGCTCGGCGTGGAGCCACTCTTCGTGTTGCGGGTCGACGAAATTATCGACGATCTGCAGCCAGTTGCATTCCTTGATATTGGGCCCACCGAGTAGCTCGCCACACTCGAGTTGGTAGCCCGGGATGTTGAGCAGGTCGAGCGCCCACATATCGGGCATTTTGTTGGGCGGGCCCATATAGGCCCACACCACGCCACCGAACTCCTTGACCGGATAGGCGCCGTGGTAGAAGCGATCCTTGAGCGTGCTGTCGGCCGGCTCGAGCGGGGTATCGAGAATCCGTCCGTCGACGTCGAACAGCCAGCCGTGATAGCAGCAGCGAATCCCTTGCTGCTCGATGCGGCCATATTCGAGCGAGGTGCCGCGGTGGCTGCAATGCAGCTGCAGCAAACCGACCTCACCGCGTCCATCGCGGAACACAACTAGATCCTCGCCCATAACGCGCCGCCGCAACGGCAGGTCGGTGAGTTCATGGCCGTAGGCGATCGGCTGCCAGAAGCGCCGCAGGTATTCGCCGCACGGTGTGTTGGGGCCGACATGGGTGAGGAATTCATCCTCACCCCCGGCGACGCGTTCGTGGTAGGCGCCAAACGCCTGCTTGATAAACGCGGTCTTTTTGATTTCGCTCTCGACGACTGCCATGTTGAACCGTCCCCTTATTCTGCCGCGTTCTCGGCCGCTTCTTTAGCTGTGCCCGTGCGATCGATGTGGCCGCCCTTAGCGATGTAGCGCTCGATCAGGGCCCGCCCCTCGCGGCGCAACATTTGTTTATCCGCAGCTTCATCGGCGAGCCGCTCAAGCCGCAGCGCCGCGTCGCCCGAATAGGTCGCCACCATGCGGCCATCACGAAACACGTTGGGCGGATCACCGCCGGCCTGCACCGTCTCGATGGCTTCGCGCAGGTCTCGGCGTAGCATGGCGACGCCCTTGTCGATGCTGCCGAGGTGCTCACGTGCATGGACCGCGATCGGACGCTGGCCCATCTGCGCTTCATAGTCGCCGGGGATGCGTTGCATCTGCTCGTACGGGCGCCCCGACGAATTCGATTCGAGCGCCGACATCGGATATTTCGTGCGCGGGTTTTCCTCACCGATTGGGGTCAGCACCAGGCTGATCTCCATGGTGTTGACGTCGTCCATCGGCACCGCCCAATCGAAGGTGATCGGGAAATCGTGCAGCTCGTTCTGGCCCTCGGGAAACACTGGCGGCCACTCCGGCAACTGGCCCAGCACGGCAATGTTGGGCGCGATATATTCGATGTTGCGCACCCACACCGTGTCGTCGGAGATACGGCGCATTTCGAGTGTGACAATACCGGTCGGCGAGACCACATATTCGCCCTCACCGATGATGTTGAGGTCTTCGACCAGTTTGCCGTTGCGGCTGATAAACTGGGTGCCCGAATGCTGGGCGTGGAGAATTTCCTCGTGTTGGGGATCAACGAAATTGTCGACGATCTGCAGCCAGTTGCACGGCTTATGGTTGGGGCCGCCATGCAGTTCGCCGGGCTCGAAGGTGTAGCCCGGGATCGCCAGCAGATCGAAATTGGGCGCATCGGGAATCTTGTCGGGCGGGCCCATATAGCCCCAGACAACGTCGTGGTGTTCCGCGGCAATGTAGGCGCCATGGAAGAAGCGGTCCTTTAGCGTGCTGTCGGGCGGCTCGATCGGCGTGTCGAGAATGCGGCCGTCGACGTCGAACTGCCAGCCGTGATAGCAGCAGCGAATGCCGCACTCCTCGATCCGGCCGAATTCGAGCGAGGTGCCGCGATGGCAGCAATGCAGCTGCAACAGGCCGACTTTGCCGCGCCCGTCGCGGAACACCACCAGGTCCTCGCCCATGATCTTCTTGCGCACCGGCAGGTCTTTGAGCTCTCGGCTGTAGGCGATCGGATGCCAGAAGCGCCGTAAGTATTCACCGCACGGCGTGCCGGGGCCGGTGTGGGTGAGGAACGCATCTTCGGCGGGTACATCGCGTTGATAATAAGCGCCGTAGGGCTGTTTGATGTTCTCGGTTTTGGTGATGCCGGTGGTGTCGGCTTCAGCAACGCTCATGACTGATCTCCCTACTCCGCCGCGATGCCCTGAAACTGCAACAGATCGTCGCTCGCGCCGCCATTGAGGTCAACCGGTTTACCGTCCTTGACCACCGCCGAGAGATGGCTCGGATCCTGCAACACGGTGATGTCGGCCAGCGGATCGGCCCGCAGCACAATAACATCGGCGAGCTTTCCGGCCGCCAGCGTGCCGACCTCGCCGTCGAGCCCGACCGCCACCGCATTATTGGCGGTGCTGGCGACAATCGCCTCCATCGGGCTGAGGCCGACATCGTTGACGAAGATCTCGGCCTCCTTGGCGTGGTAGGAGCCATACGACATCCAGCCGATATTGCCGGTATCGCTGCCGGCGAGCAGCTTGACGCCACGCTTGTGGGCGCGCCGGCAGGTGTCGGCGCAGGCTTCCATATGGCGGGTGAGTACCGGCTTCTCGTTGGGGAACAGACCGAAACCGCCCTCACGTTCGATCGCCAGAATGGCGCTGGTGAAGGTCGGCAGCAGCGCCGTGCCGGCCTTGGCCATGGCGTCGAGGTCGGCATTGGTGGCGTGATCGCCATGGATGATCCAGTCGAAGCCGGCCTTGGTCGCCGCCCGCGTCGAGGCCGAACCACGGCTATGGATCGCGCATTTGAGATTGCGGCGATGGGCTTCGCTGGCAATGGCAGCGAGTTCATCGTCGGCAAAGGCCTGGAAGTCGCCCCAGTCGCTGTCGATCAGTTTGATGAAATTGACGTAGTGCTTGGCCTGACGCCGCACCTCGGCGACCATCTCGTCGGCGCCGTGACACAGCTTGCTGATCGCGTGATCGGGGGTGCCAACCCAATGCGGTTCGCGGTCGCCGCCGCCGCCCAGCACACTAAGCAGACGCCCGGCACAGAAGATGCGCGGCCCCTCGAACAGACCGGCGTTGATCGCTTCGCGCACGGCCACGTCGCTGAACCAGGCCCCGCCCGGCACGGACACGCTGGTGACCCCGGCGCGCAACACGGCCTGCGCGTTCATCGCGGTGCGCAGGGTGGAGAACTCGGCGCTGCCGGTGCCGCGGCCGATCCCGGGATACATCGGATGACCGAACGAGAGATGGACGTGGGCATCGATCAGCCCCGGCATCACCCATTGGCCGGTCGCATCGATCACCTCGACATTACGGCCCCGCAGGTTCAACCCCTTGGGCTTGGCGCCGATCGACTTGAGGCGGTTGCCCTCGACTACCAGGCAATCGTTTTTCTTAGGTTTGCCGCCGCTGCCGTCGATCAGCGTGCCGCCCTGGATGACGAGAGTTTTGCCGTTGGCTGCCATAGGGTTCCTCCCCTGAGATCCCAATCCGTGTAGAGACCAGCAATTCTAGGCGACGGCGCCGGAAGGGTCGAATCGGTGTAAAAGGCCAATTCAGCAACGACCGCGCTATGGAAGTCTGATCAACTTCCCTTTTTGAGTAATTTTGTACGCCGCTCCGGATTTGGCCTTTTTCATTTGTTCAACGATACCGGGCCAATACTTCACGAGTCGCCATGCTCGATCCCAAAGCGTTAACCCCTTCCATCCCCGCTCTAGCACGCAAACGACGATGTCTCGGTCCTGCCATACCTTTCGCTCAAACTTATTTGAGGCGATGCGTGCATCTGCGGATAGAACTACCCAGCCACCCTCAAAAGCGAGTGTGTTTAACCAATCGTAGTCATCGGTATCCCCGGCGAATCGATCCCCGTGAAAAACGATCTCCTCTCGCGATTCAGGCGGCAAATCACCTTCGCGTAGCAAGCGGATCGCCGACGCTAGGCGGTGGGACAAACTCGTGTCGAAGAAAAACTTCAAGCAGCAAGTTTCTGTTCGAATTCGACCGCGTCTTCAACTGCCTTCCGTGGAAGGTCGTACCACCTTGCTACTTTTGATACCGATTTTTCGACAGCGAATGCAGCGGCCAAAACCGACGTAGGGATACGGTTCTTGTTGAGAATTGGCTGACCAAAAGCTCGACGCGGGTCAATTACTACGCGTTTCTTAGGGAAAAGAGGCCACCATCTTGTAGCTTGATCAAGCTCAGAGAAATCAAGCCCGGTGTAGAGACACTGCCAAACGACGTCTTGAAACTGGTATTGCTTGCTAAACAGATTGAGGAGCCATTTTTCACCCGTAACTTCAATCATCTCCAGAAAGAGTGTTTGGCCGTCAGTTTTGAATCGTTTGGTGGAGAATGGATGGCTCTGCTGCAGGAGTTCTGCCGCCACCGTCGTTGCTTTTCTGATTTTGTGGAGGCTAACGCCCTGCTCTACGAACGCGTTAACAAAGCGCACTTCCAGAAGGTCATGAAAGCCCAATGTAACCCGGCCATCCACCGCGAAAAGCTGGGGCTGCCAAATCATCGGCGAGCGATGCTTAGACCCTTGGTAGCTATAGTCGTATCCTGTTATCCATCGACGAATCCTATGGCCGGGTACGCCAGTGATACGCTGCGCCTCCTTCACCGTGTAGAGGCCAACTCCGAATGGGGTCACGGATTCGTCAGTCATAATTCCAAGCCTAGGCTACAATTCTAATTCAATAGTCCAGTTCCGTTCATTTTGTATTCAAATCTTTACCAGACCCTGTTGCTCGATTTGCAGGAGATGTCGTCGGCATCACAACGAAGCCAACGGTGACAGTCCGTTTCCCGACGATCACAGCGGCGGCGGCCCTAGCTAGCGGCGCCGCCTAGCGCTTTTCCTTTACGCAAACATCCGATCCAGATAGCCGTTGATCATGTTGTGTACGGTGGTCTCGTAGAGCGACATCCGGCCCGGGACAAATTTACGCGAACCCATGTTGCGCTGCAGGCTGGCGACCATGTCCTGGTCCTCCTCGACAACCATGGTGAGCAGGTCGTGATAGTCCTTCACCTTGGCGTCGAAGTCGGGCAGGTCGTGGCACGCGTTGGGGAACAGGGAGTGCCACTCCATACGCGTCTTGCCGGGGCCGAGCGGCCACAGCACGCAGGCGATCACCATGTCGACGCGGGCGAAGATGTTCATGGTTGGCATCATGTAGCCCATGCGCGCGAAGCTCATCGGGTGGTCTTCCATCCACGGCATCTTGCCGAACCGGCTCTGGCCATCGAACGTGGTCGGCGCGGCCGGGTAGAACGCGGCAACACCGCCGGTTTTCTCGTCGAGATCGTAAGTGAACGAATCCGCAGTGACGTGTTCGCCGAACGTATTCGCGTGCAGGGTTTGGAAATGATAGACGTCCTGCAGGTTCTCGTTGACGAACTTCCAGTTGCAATCAACAACGCGCTCGAACTTGTCACCGAGCCGGCAGTTCTCCTGCTGCAACATGCCGAAGGATTGGTCGTAGCGGGCGACAAAATCGGCCAGCGGTGCGGCCGCCACATCGAAATTGACAAACACCCAGCCGGCCCAGATATCGCATTGCAGCGGTGTCAGCTGGCACGAGGCGGGATCGAAGCCCTCGGCTTCCTTCATGTAGGGCGCGCCCACCAATTTGCCGTCGAGATCGTAGAGCCAGCCGTGATAGGGGCAGCTGAATTCCTCTAGATTGCCGGCGCCCGACGCGACCTCGACACCGCGATGACGGCACACATTGGCGAACGCGTTGATCTCACCGGCAGCGTTGCGGGCAATGATCACGGGTTCGTCGATGATGCGGCGGGTCATGTAATCGCCGGGATTATCGATCTCCTCGACCCGAGCGACGCAGATCCAGTCCTTCATGAAAATTTCTTCTTTCTCCCGCTGATAGAGCTCGGGAGAATCGTAAATGTGGGGCGGGAGGTGACGCGCTTCATGGAGCGGTGCGCGGCTCGGGGCGAAGTCGGCGTTGTTGCGGCCGGTCCGGTTTGCCGCCCGTGGCTCCTGCTCAATATCAGTCACTGCCATCGCATCCTCCCCTATGAATCGATCGGAGATGGTACGGCAAGCTCTCAAAACCGTCGAATCCCAATCACGCGGGGACGATTGAGGCATTAGCAAGCCAGCTGTGTTCCCCCAGCGCGGCCTCGTCGGCCCTACAATTCCCACACGATTGGATACGCAATGATACGCATTCGCATCTGGTGGACGCCAACGACGGATACTGCGGCGTCGAACAAATCCAACACAATTGCTGAGCAAAACGGCAATACCGACCGGCCGGCGTTTACTTGGGGAGATATTTTCGATGCGGCACCGTGGGCGACGAAGACCGTCTCCCGGTTGACCGTAGACCCTGCAGATGCAGGACCTTGG
>CAUZWH010000111.1:0-8457 GCA_963583675.1 Alphaproteobacteria bacterium | reverse complement strand
GCCGGGGCTAGGTATCTCCGCCCCGAGCGCGGCATAGCACCACACCGGGCCGCGAAAAATCCGCTCCTGCTCGAGGGCAAAGATTTCAGTCTCGCTGAAAACGGGGTAGGGAACGCGGCTGCAGTCTTCGCGTGGCCAGCTTAGGTCTCGCCACTCGGTCATGATACCGTCCTTGCCAGTGTCCGCAGCGAAGCGAATATAGCGTGATCCGCGCTTTGACGCGCATCCGCTCACCTCGCTAACCCCAGCAGCAGAACTAGAAAGATTGCGTGAATGGAGAAACCGCAAGATAACGCCGCGCTTGTCGGCGGTGTTGGTGTTGCCGTATTCGCCTATGGGCTAGCGACATTGTCGGCTGCCCTGTGGGGCAGCAACGCGGTCGTCGGACGGAGCGCGGTCAGCGATATCCCACCGCTGGCCATGACGTTCTGGCGCATGGTGGTAGTGGTGTTGACGCTGTTGCCGTTTTCGTCGCGGGAACTCTGGCGATCACGCGCAGCCATTCAGGTGCATTGGCTTGGCCTCCTCGGCCTCGCCGTGTTCGGACCCGTAGCGTTCAACCTGCTGATGTATCATGGACTGGCTACGTCGTTGGCGATCAACGCATCGCTGTTCAATAGTGCAACGCCGGTCGCCATCGTCTTGGCGGCGTGGCTGATTATGCGCGAGCGGGTCAGCGCCCGGGTCGTTATCGGCATGCTGCTCGCGTTTGCCGGTGTGGTGATCATCGTGGTGCGCGGGAGTTTCGAGGTGCTGCTTGCGTTCGACATCCGCGTCGGCGACCCGTTGATTATCACCGGTATGGCGAGCTGGGCGGTTTATTCGGTGTACCTGCGGCGACGGCGGGATGGGCTCAGCGATGCCGCATTTCTAACGGTTATTATGGCGACTGGCGTCGTCGCTATCGCGCCGTTCTATGCTGCCAGCGGCGATAGGTTCGCGCTTTCGGGTAAGAATTTGTTCGTGATCTTGTTTTCGGGTGCGGTGATTTCGGTGATCGCAAATCTGTGCTGGATCAAGAGCATTGGCCTTATTGGACCCAGCCGGGCGGGCCAATTTCACAATTTGATCCCGGTGTTCGGCGCATCGCTCGCGGTGATGTTTCTCGGTGAAGTGCTCCACGCCTACCATGCCGCGGGCTTCGCTGCGATTCTGCTCGGTGTTTATCTGGCGACGCGGGCGGGCGCGCGGATCAAGGCGCCAGTGCGCTAAAATAGGCCATGTTTGTTTTTGTGTGGAATTGCTGAATGGGGGTGAGCGATGGCATCGGAATTGTTCGAAAAGGGACTAAAAGTCCGCAAAGAGGTACTCGGAGAGGAATATGTCGAGCGGTCTTTGAAGAACGCCAATGGATTCACCATGGCGCTTCAGGAGTTTGTCACCGAGGTTGCCTGGGGTCGGGCGTGGGCGGAGAGTTCGCTAACACGCAAGCAGCAGAGCCTTAATAATCTATGCATGCTGGCGGCGCTTAACCGGGCGCCCGAGTTCGAACTTCATTTTCGCGGCGCATTGCGCAATGGCTGTTCGGTCGACGAGTTGCGTGACACGCTTCTGCAAATAACCGCCTATTGCGGCGCGCCGGCCGGGGTTGAGGCATTTCGAATTGCTAACAAAGTGCTGGCCGACGAAGGCATTGACGTTGGTGATGCATGAGCGATAGCCAAACATTACCGCCCGACACCAAGCTCGGGTTGATCGGCCTGGGCAATATGGGTCAACCTATGGCAAGCCGACTCGTCGCGGCGGGTTGGCATGTCGTCGGCTTCGATATGGCCGGAAGCGAGCCGCGTCTGCCGGCCGGTACACACGCCGCAGGATCGGTGGCCGCGGTGGCGGCCGAGACCGAGGTCATGCTGCTATCGCTGCCTGATGGCGCGGCCGTCAACGCCGTCGTCAACCAGATCTCCACGGCCGAGGATCGACGCGTCGATGTCGTGATCGATACATCGACGATCGGGATCGATGCCGCGCGTACTGCCGCCGAGGTCCTAGCGCCATCGGGTGTCGCCTATGTCGACGCGCCGGTGTCGGGTGGTGTATCGGGTGCGAAAGCGGGCTCGCTTGCCATGATGGTTGCAACTGAGCCGGCTACGTTCACCCGGCACCAACACATGCTGGCGACGATCGCCAAGAACTGTTTCCACGTTGGTGGTGTCGTAGGCCAGGGCCAAGCTATGAAGCTGCTAAACAACTTTCTTTCCGGTACCGCGATGACCGCGACCGGCGAGGCGATTGCGTTTGGGATTGATCACGGTCTCGACATGAAGACGATGCTAGACGTGCTCAACGTGTCGAGCGGGCAAAATACGGCCACCAATGACAAATATCTAAAGCGCGTCTTAACCGGAACCTACGATGCCGGTTTTGCGACCAAGCTCATTGCCAAGGACGTCAAACTTTACGAAGAGTGCGTCGCCAATAGCGGGGCGCGATCCGTGGTCGGTTCAGTGGTTAGCGAGCAGCTTCAGCGCGTCGATGCGGCCTTGCCGGGGTCAGACTTCACGCGGATATACGATTTCGTGCGTGACAGCCGACGCTCCGATTAGGCGGTGCGAGCAGAGGTAGCCATGCCGCGCGCGGGATTAATACCTGTCCTCATGCTGACGACGGCGTGCGTATTCTGGGCCGGCAATGCCGTGATGGCACGGGCAGTCTATGAGGACATAGAGCCTTTCACATTGACTCTATTTCGCTGGCTGCTTGCGATCGCGCTGTTGCTGCCCTTTACCTGGCGCCATGTGAAACGCGATTGGCCTGCCATCGTACAAGCCTGGCGCGTTCTAACCGCGCTTGGCATTCTCAGCGTATCGATTTACGCGACCACGATGTACATCGCCGCCCATACCACCGAAGCGATCAACATCTCCCTGGTTGGCTCGGTCACACCGGCGGTCGTGGTCCTGTTCTCCTGGCTGATGATCGGCGAACGCATCAATCTCAGGCAGGGCGTCGGCTTTATGATCGGATTGGTTGGTGTGATCGCGGTTATCGCGCGCGGTGAACTCGAGAATTTGGCAGATCTGCAGTTTCGTGTCGGCGATCTCATCATCCTGCTGGGGGTGGTTTCCTGGGCGACTTACTCGGTTCTGCTCAAACGCTACCCCTTAAAGATGCACACGATGAGTTTGCTGTCGGCGATTTTTGTAACGGGCACGGTTGTGATTATTCCGTTCTTTGCCTGGGAAATCGCATCGACCGGCAATGTGCATGTGAATTTGCCGGGTCTCGTAGCGATCGTCTACGGCGCGGTGTGCATGTCAATCCTTAGCTACATATTTTTTATCCGTGGGGTGCAGGCACTGGGCCCGAACAAAGCGAACGCCTTCGGTTATCTGGTGCCATTGTTTGCCGCACTGTTGGCGGTTGTAGTGCTTGGCGAAGCCATTCTCAGCTACCACTTTGTGGCGTTCGTTCTTATTTGTCTGGGTGTGTTTCTAACGACCTGGAGCCGGCGTCAGGTTGCGGCTGCTGAATAGGTATTAGCGCTGACCCTGTTGCGCCAAGGCAACTCCACCCAACGCTGTGATGGCTGCGGCGATCTGCAGAATCGATAGCGATTCTCCAAACAATATCCAGGCGATCGCAGCGGCGAGACCGGGCGCGGCCAGCAGCCCAACCGCATTGAATGATGCGGTCAGGCGTGCAAACGAATATGTGTAGGCCGTTCGCGAGATGACATCGACGATCACTGCGAATCCGATCAGTACCATCCAACCATAGAGTGATGGCGGTAGCAGGCTCTCCCCCATCGCGATGGCAATGGGCAGCAGAACGCAGGCACTCACGCCAAGGTTCCAGCTCATGACGGTCGAGGTTGAGAACCGACCGCGCAGCTGTTTTAGCCCGATAACGTAAAACGAAAAACTGAACACCGACCCGACCGCCAGATAATCGCCCAGGGCGACCGGCTCAAGTGGTGTTCCGCCAGCGTAAACAAGCAACGCCGTTCCCGCCAAAGCGATAACCAGGCCGACCAGAAATATGGGCGTGATGCGTTCGTCGAATAAAAGCCAGGCACCAAGCGTTGCCACAATCGGAAACAAGCCGCCAATCAGCGTTGCATTGGCGATCGACGTGTGGTGGACGGCGCTTTGAAAAAAAATCAGATCGGCGGCCATCGCACAGGATGTAAACATGAGCCAGGCGTAATCACGAACACGGACCGAAACCGGCGTGTGCCCTTGCCGCGACATGGCAAATCCCTGCATAGCAAACAGCAACGGCGCGGCGAGCAGTGCCCGCCAGAATCCGGTGGCTATGGGGCCTATTTCGCTCAACCGTACGAAAATGGCGGTGAGTGCGAAGCCAACGACGGCGACCACGAGCCCTATTAGCGCAAGATTTTTCCCCGCCGAGCTTGCACTTGGTGGCGCCGGCTCGATTGTGGACACAATGGCCTCCCTGAATTGACGATTGTTGAATACACCTTTGCCGAGGACCTATGACAGCAATTTGCGAACCACGCGCCACTACATCCAACATGCTGTAATGTGGCATCGGCTTTAGGAAAACCGTTGACAAGCCCATGGATCAAGGCGCGCTGCGAACAACAATAATAGATGCCGAGGCGTTTGCCGGCGCGTTGGAGGCGATTGGCGCGACGCGCGCCTCAGACTCCCGCGAAGGCCGTGCCGGCGTGATCGACCTGGCCAAGTCGGTCCTTGCCAGCGGTAATCTGGAAATAAAACGTCGTTTCGAAGGCGGAATAAGAGGTCTTGAAGCGGCTAGTTTGCGGAGTTTCTTGATCGACGAGTACCTGCGGGTCCTGTTTCACTTCACCACCCATCACCTTTATCAGGCCACTAACCCAACCGATGCCGAGCGTCTCGCTATTGTTGCCGTGGGCGGTTATGGGCGCGGCCAACTCGCGCCCTATTCAGATGTCGACCTACTATTCCTATCGCCCTACAAGCAAACTTCTTGGGGCGAGCAGGTGGTTGAGTATCTCTATTACTTGCTCTGGGATACCGGGCTTAAGGTCGGTCACGCAACCCGCTCGCTTGATGAGTCAATTCACTTCGCAAAGAAAGACATCACGATACGAACGGCCCTCCTCGAATCGCGGTTCGTCGCCGGTGACCGTCCGTTGTTCAAAACCTTGCGGCGGCGTTTCGGCCGCGACGTGGTAGCAGGCTCTGGTCCCGATTTCGTCGAAGCCAAGTTGCAGGAGAGAGATGAACGTCATCGCCAGAAGGGCGATTCGCG
This sequence comes from Alphaproteobacteria bacterium, assembly GCA_963583675.1. Lineage (GTDB taxonomy): Bacteria > Pseudomonadota > Alphaproteobacteria > SHVV01 > SHVV01 > CAUZWH01. The sequence goes on along the minus strand of CAUZWH010000111.1, from coordinate 3,252 downwards.
GTACGTCGTCGAGCCCAACGTCAAGGAAGGAAAGGGCAGTCTACGCGATCTGCACACGCTGTATTGGATCGGTAAATACCTCTATCGCGTCGATCAAGTAAGCGAACTCGTAAGTCGGGGCGTACTGACACGGCGGGAATATCATCGCTTTGCTAAAGCCTCGGATTTTTTGTGGACCGTCCGCTACCAACTTCATTATCTCACCGACCGCGCCGAGGAACGCCTGACCTTCGACGTTCAGCCGGAGATGGGGCAGTTGTTGGGCTATCGCGACCATCGCGGCGCACGCGGTGTCGAGAGATTTATGAAGCACTACTATTTGATAGCAAAGACCGTCGGGGATCTCACGCGCATCTTTTGTGCCGCCCTCGAGGAGCAGCACCGCCGCAAGCCGCTACTAAGACGCCTAACCTTCGGCTTCGGCAATCGAGATATCGAGGGTTTCGTCGAACACGGCGGGCGCCTCAATCTTCAGAACGAGGATGACTTCGTCGCCGACCCGGTCAGGCTGATTCGGCTGTTCCATGTCGCCGATCGCGAGGGGTTCGATATCCACCCGGCCGTGCTACGGCAAATTACGCGAAATCTTGTGCACATCAATCGTCGCCTGCGTGCGAACAAAGAGGCCAATCGGTTGTTCCTCGAAGTTCTTACATCGCGGAACGATCCCGAGACCGCTCTCCGGCGCATGAGCGAGGCCGGCGTGCTCGGCCGGTTCGTGCAGGATTTCGGTCGCGTCGTCGCGCAAATGCAATACGACATGTACCACGTCTACACCGTCGATGAACACGCGATCCGGGCGATCGGAATTCTCAGCCGGATCGAGCGTGGAGAGCTCGCCGAGGAGTTTCCTCTTGCGTCGGAGTTGATCCACAACATTACGTCACGGCGGGCGCTCTACCTGGCGCTGTTTCTCCACGATATTGCCAAGGGACGCGGCGGCGACCACTCGGAGATCGGCGAATCCATTGCACGCAAACTCGGACCGCGACTGGGGTTGACGCCCGAGGAGGTTGAAACCTCTAGCTGGCTGGTTCGCTTCCATCTGTCGATGAGTCACACCGCGTTTAAGCGCGACCTCCAGGATCCGAAAACCGTCGCCGACTTCGTTGCGTTGGTCCAAAGCCCAGAGCGACTTCGCCTGCTGCTGATCTTGACGGTGGCCGACATTCGCGCGGTCGGACCAGGGCGATGGAATGCCTGGAATGGTCAACTGTTGCGAGAGCTTTATCGTCTTAGTGAAGAAGCGATGCTCGGCGGAAGCTCGCCGCAAAGCGAACGCGTCGAGGTTGCCCAAGCCAAGGTGAGGTCAGTTCTAAGAAACTGGACCGACGAAGCCTTCGCGGCCCATGCGTTACGTTTTGCAGCTCCTTATTGGCTCGCTGCCGAGCCCGAGGTCATCGGGCGTAACGCGCGACTGATGCGCAAGGCGGATCGGCGCAAGCATCCCCACGCTTTTGACGCCCGTGCTGACGATGCCAACGCGGTAACCGAGATCACGCTTTACTCAAAAGATGAACCGGGACTTTTCGCGCGCATCGTTGCGGCCATGGCACATAGCGGGGTCAGCATTGTCGACGCCAAGATTATGACGACGACCGACGGCATGGCGCTCGATACGTTCAATATCCAAAACAGAGAAGGGCGCGCGGTCACTGCGAAAGACCGGCTCGACAAGCTTGGAGAAACCATCGAAGCAACGCTGAAGCGTGAGTTCGACCTCGACAAGTCGCTCTCGCGGAAGACCCGAATGCCCTCGAGGACGAACGTTTTCCAGGTTGTGCCGCGGGTGTTGATCGATAACCAGGCGAGCTATCTCTATACGGTTGTCGAGATTAATGCGCGCGATAGGCCGCGCCTGCTCTACGACGTCACCCGTGCGCTTGCCGAGCTTGAGCTGAGTACGACAAGTGCGCACATCCAGACGTTCGGCGAGCGGGCAATCGATGTGTTTTACGTCAAGGATAAGTTCGGCCTTAAGATCAAAAACGATCGCCAGCTTGATCGTCTGACCGCGCGGATTACCGAAGCGCTCAAAGATGCCGATCTTAAACCGACAGAGCGTGCGAAGATAATTGCCAAGCCGAAACAAAAACGCGGCACGGCAACATCGTCGCGCAAACAAAATGTGGCCGACACCACCGCGAGCGGCGTCAAAAAGTCCGCCTCGCCCGGCAAGCAGGCAGCTCATAAAGGCGCGAAGTCAGCCGCGCGATAGCCGCTGCAGACGCCTTCCTTCAGCCATCAATTTCGGATAAGAGCGGCGCATGGCGTTGCTTCGCGCGTCCGCGACGGTGGGCGCATACACCATGGCGAGCCGAATTCTCGGCTTTGTGCGCGATATTCTTATCGCCAATTTTCTCGGCGCGGGTCTGATCGCCGATGCCTTCGTCGTCGCGTTCAGGATTCCAAACTTGTTCCGACGGCTGGTCGCTGAAGGCGCCTTCACTGCCGCGTTTGTGCCGCTGTTTGCCCGCGAACTTGAAGAAAATGGCCAAGCCGCCGCGCTTCGCTTCGGCAATCAGGCGTTGGCGATAATGCTCTCGGCGTTGCTCGTCTTCACAATCTTGGCGGAAATCTCGATGCCGCTACTGCTCTACGCACTGGCGCCCGGATACGTCGAAGACGGCGAGAAATTTACGCTCACGGTGCTCTTCACCAGAATCACGTTTCCCTACCTATTATTCATGGCCCTGGTCGCCCTGCTCGGGGGCATGTTGAACGCCGTTTATCGCTTTGCCGCGATGTCGGCGGCGCCAGTCATCCTCAATGTCGTGCTGATCACCGCTCTGTTGATTGGTGAGTCGGCGTTTCAGAAACCCGGTCACGCTCTTGTGTGGGGCGTTGCGATTGCCGGTTTTGCCCAGTTGTTGTGGCTTGTCGTGGCATCTGCTCGGGCAGACCTCAAGATCAAGCTCGGGTGGCCACGATGGAATCCGGCGATGAAAAAGTTGTCACGGATGATGCTGCCGGGCGTGATTGGTGGCGGAGTTACACAGATCAACATTGTCGTCGGCACAGCGATCGCGACCCTGGTTGGCGATGGTGCGGTCGCGTACCTGTATTACGCCGATCGAATCTACCAATTGCCACTCGGCGTTGTTGGCATTGCCTTGGGAACAGCCCTACTACCGCTGCTGGCACGGCAGCTTAGAAGCGGAGACGAAGGCGGCGCTCGCGATAGTATCAACCGCGCGCTGGAATTTGCTGCCCTGCTCATTATTCCTGCAACCATTGCCCTCCTTGTAATAG
>CAUZWH010000110.1:0-8498 GCA_963583675.1 Alphaproteobacteria bacterium | reverse complement strand
GCGGGTAGTCGCGGTTAACTTCAGCATCCGCGGCGCCGGCCTGGTCGAGCATTGCGAGGGCGTCGTCGGTGAGCCCGGTGCAGTGGTTGTGATACGACATACACGCGTCACGACCATCGCGGGCGACATGGATGTAATTGATGTCGTCGTGGAACGGCAGACCATCGAACGGCAGGTGAGTCTTAACGAAGCGGCGGTGGGTTTGATCAGCGAGCCTGGCCGCGGCGACCTCGATCGGCTCGATGATGCGCATCTCGATCCACGGCGACATTTGCGACAGCGCTACCGGTGCGGGCGACTGGTGCACCAGGAGACTGACGATGCGCTGCATCCAGGTGGTCCCGCATTTGGGATAGGTGGCAATCACGATATCGCCGGGCCGCGTTTGAAAGTGTTCCCAGCGCGTGCTGTCGATGACCCAATGGCGATAGGTTCGACGCGCGGCTTGCAGCAGCATCGATTACGGCTTCACGATTTGCGCCAAGGGACCTGACGCTCGCTCACGCCTAGACAAGCAACAAGCGGATCAAGCCAACCTAGGGGGCTGTGTTTGCGCGGCGGAGCCATTGAAATTGTCCCGAAGCGAGAAAACGTGTCATTGCTCAAGCGCATATAGACCAGTTTAACGTAGATCGCATGGTCGGTTCTATTCGGTGCCCGCCAGCCGCGACGGATATTGCCAAAGACTTTGCTGTGCGGCGATCATAGATAATTGAACGGCTAGCGTCGCGATCGCGTACAGCGCCTGTCGATATCTGCAAGTCCTTGGATTCACATAGGTTTCCAGATTGTTGAGAAAACGGTCGCGACGAAAAAATTGGCTGTCGCAACGATTCCTGATTCCCGCCTCGAAATCGCCTCAAAGGGACCCTATATAACTAACCAAGGGCCTCAGGGTTCGGTTGCGCGGGATGGGTTCCCCCCGCCGCGTTCCCGTCGCAACCGAACCCACTTTCTATCCCTAACGTCTGTCATAGACGTTACTCCTCCGGGACGCCGGTCTTCCCCCCAAGACCGGCGCTTTTGATTCTTGGATTCTTGGGGGCCGGGAATTGGGCTCGTGGTCGGCGCCTTAGAGCGTCGAGGGGTGGAAGAGCTCTTCGACCGCGAGGCGGCGGGTCGTCAGGCCCTGCTCGTGGGCCCAGCGGATCTGGGCTTCGAGCACGGTGCGGTTGGGTTCGACGCCGTAGGGCCAGAAATCTTCGCCCATCAATGCGATGGTTGATTCGGCTTCGGCAACCAGCCACGGCAGGTTTACAGCGAGCGCATCGAGCTCGGTGAGGTGTGGCATAACCTGCGCCTTCGCCGCGGTGAAAGCCTGAACCAGGGATCGGGCGAGACCGGGGTGGGCTTCGATCAGGCCCTGGCGCAGCGCAACCAGGTGCATGATTGGGAAGCTGCCGGTTTTTTTGTAATAGGCGCGTTCGACGGTGCGGAAATCGGGGAACAGGCGCGCGATGCCCGGGGCGCGGTCGCGAAAGCAGGCCGGCGTCGAGGCGGAGATCATCGCGTCGATGTCACCATCGATCAGCGCTTGCGACAGGGTTGCGCCGGGACCAAGGGCGGCGAGGTCGACGCCGGGCGGCGCGGTGATGCGCTGGTAGTCGAGGTCTTGCGGCGTGTCGATGCCGGCGATGCGCCAGACGATATCGGCCGGGGTGATGCCGTATTCATCGCTCAACATGCCACGCGCGCAAAGGCCTCGGGTGAACTGGTAGTTGGGCACGCCGACCGTCTTGCCCTTGAGGTCGGCCGGCCCGGCGATGCGGTCGCCGCGAACGTAGATCGACGAGTGGGCGAACACCCGCGAGGGAAAGATTGGGAGGCCGACATAGGGGAACGCGTCGGCTTCTTTTCCACGCGACAGCGCCACGAGATAGGCGCCGAACGACATTTCCGAGATGTCGAATTCGTGCTTGGTGAACAACCGCGCGAACATCTCCATCGGCGGCAGGAACGAATGGCGCAGGCGGAAACCGGGCACCGCGACGGAACCGTCGTGGAGCGCGCGAACCCGATCATAATCTTCGGTAATCAGCGTGAGTTCTTGGTCGGCCATGGCTGCGCCTCTTATTGCGGCTGCTAACACGCTATCCTTAGGGACCGAAACGGTTGCTCGTCAATGTGGTGATAGTGCCTACCGACAACCCAAGGGATCTGCCACGATGCTGCTGATCGATAATGACGCTCAACGTGATTTGCTGGGCATGGAAAGTTGCATCGACGCGCTGGAGGCGGCGTTTACAGCATTGCCGGCGGGCCGGGCCGTGATTCGGCCGAAGACGGACGTCTATTTTCCCAGCGCGGGCGAGGCCGGGTATTTCCGCTTCGGCTCAATGGAAGGCGCTTTCGATGGCATTTTCGCGATCCGCATGACCTCGGACATCTGCCAATGGGAGGAGGTCGACGGGGTGCCGCGCGAGGAGGAATATTGCATCGAACCGGGCACCTATTGCGGCTTGGTGTTGCTATTCAGTTCCGATAATGGCGCACCGCTGGCGCTGCTCAATGATGGCTACATTCAAACTATGCGGGTGGGCGGCTCGGCCGGACTCGGCGCTAAATATCTCGCTCGCGAGGATGCCAGCAGTGTCGGCGTGATCGGCGCCGGCGGCATGGCGCGGACCTTTCTCGAAGCCTTTTGCAAGGTGCGGCCGATCAAGCGGGCCACAGTCTACAGCCCGACCAAAGCGCATCGCGACGCCTTCGCCGATGAAATGTCGGCCAAGCTCGACATCGCCGTGAGCGCGGTGGCGGGCCCGCGCGAGGCCATGACCGGGGCCGATATTGTTGCCACCTGCACCAACTCGATGACGCCGGTGATCGAGGCCAACTGGATCGAGCCGGGGATGCACATCGTGCCCGTCGGCACCCAGGAGATCCCGCCGGCGGCAGCGGATCGGTTTGATGTGCGGATTCGTCAGGGTGTGGCGGCGATCGAGCCGAGCGGTGGCGACGCCGGTCACCGGGCCGAGATCGGACTCAGCTATGCCGCGTTTGTCGGCGGCACCGCACGCGATCAGAAACGCCTGCCGAAACCGAATCCGGCGGTGCGGCTCGATGCCTCGGCCTATCCGAGTTTCGCCGACCTGGTAACCGGGGTGACGCCGGGCCGCACCACTCCGGAGCAAGTGACGTTCTACTACAACCACGGCAATCAGGGCTTGCAGTTCGCCTCGGTCGGCGGCGTCATCTACCGCGCGGCACTGGCACGCGGCGCGGGCCATGCGCTGCCGGACGCCTGGTTCCTGCAGGACATCAAGGCGTGAGTGGCCACGAGAGTTCCTGCTGTGGCTCAAGCCAACTCGACGATCGCGCGCGTCGCCGGTAAGCCCTCGTGATCGGCGGCCCAGAGGTCGAGGCCGGTGTCGGTGCGGGCGCCGTTGATGGTGAGCGGGTTGATATCGAAGAGCGGGCGCAGCATGCGGTAGTCGACATTGGCAATGGTGGCGTCGGGCAATTCGCGGCGGACGAGATCGAGCATCAGGATGAAGGTGAGCGGGCCGTGGAAGAGCAGGCCGGGGTAGCCGGCTTCGGTCTCGCAATAGGGGCGGTCGTAGTGGATGCGGTGGCCGTTGAAGGTCAGTGCCGAGAACCGGAACAGCAGCACCGGGTTGGGGACGATCTCGCGGCGCCACGCGGCCTGCGCGGGCGCTGCCTTGGGGGCCGCGGGCTTTGCGTCGCTCGCGTTCGCGGCTTTAACTTCTTGTCGATAGACGATGTCGTGCTCCTCGATCATCGCCGGTCCGTTGGCGCCGGAGATGGTGTGGCGCACGGTTACGAATACGAGCTGGCCGCTGCGGCCGGACTTGGGCTCTACTTTGATGATCTCGGAGTGCCGGGTTGCGGCTTCGCCGACGCGCAGCGGTTGGACGAACGTCATGCGGCCGCCGGCCCACATGCGCTGGGGCAGCGGCACCGGCGGCAGGAAACCGCCGAGCTTGGGATGACCGTCGTCGCCGATGTCGGATTGCGGGGCTGACGGCAGAAAGTAGAACCAGTGCCAGCCGGGCGGGACCGGGTCGCCGGGGTTTGGCGGGGGATCATTGCGGTCGAGGGTGGCGGCGGCGCGCACCAGCGGGCTGGCAACCAGGGTGTCGGCGGCTTGCTCGGTGTTGCCGACCCAATCGCGGAGTTTTTCGAATTCGTCGATCATTTTAGGAAAATCTCCTCCCGGTTAGCTGTTGCACCAACCCCCCTCACCCTGCCCCTCTCCCCCGAACTCGGGTGGAGAGGGAATTTTCTTGGTATATCGAGCGCACGGAAAGCTTTCTCTCCCACGGGGAGAGGGCGGGGGGTGAGGGAGCTTAGGTTCGCTAGTCGGCGAATTCGGTGCGAATGGTGGCGCTGTGTTCGCCGATGGTTGGCAGGCGGCCGAGGACGTGGGGGTGGTTGGCGATGCGGTGGGCCGGCGCGGCAACCTCGACCGGTCCGTTCTCGGTTGCGACCGGCAAGCGGCGCAGCTGCGGGTGGGCGATAAGATCGCTGACGTTGTTGAGGGCGCCGAAGGCGATGCTCGCAGCTTTTAGTTTGTCGCCGAGCGCGGCCCGGGCGTGTTTGGCGAATTCAGCGTTGATGATCAAATCGAGCGCCACCCGGTTTTCGCAGCGCGCCATGTTGTTGGCAAAGCGCGGGTCGGTGGCGATCTCCGGCTGGCCAAGAATTTGCTCGCAGAAGGCTGCCCATTCGCGCTGGTTCTGAATCGCGATGACGATCTGATCGTTGCCCTTGGTGGTGTAGGCGCCGTAGGGGGCGATCGCGGTATGGCTGAAGCCGATGCGCTGCGGTTCCTTACCGGCTTCGGTCTGCAAGATCGGCGGGGTCATCATATCGACCAGGCCATCGAACAAGGAGATCGAGATCGCGCTGGCCTCGCCGGTGCGATCGCGGCGGATCAGCGCTTCGAGAATGGCGGCGTAGGCGTTGATGCCGGCAGTCAAATCGCAGATCGAGACGCCGCACCGGCCGGGCGCCTCAGGTGCGCCACTGATCGCGGCCAACCCGGTTTCGGCCTGGACCAGCAGGTCGTAGGCCTTCATGTCGCTATAGGGGCCTTCCTCGCCATAGCCGGTGAGATCGACGGTGATCAGGTTGGGGTTGATCTTGCGCAGGTCGGCCGAACCGCACCCGGCCCGCGCCGCGGCGCCGGGGGCGAGGTTTTGCAGGAACACATCGGCATGTGCGGCAATGCGCTGGATCAGGGCGACGTCGTCGGGGTTCTTGATGTCGGCGACCAGTGACTGCTTGCCGCGATTGAGCCAGACGAAGTAGCTGCACTGGTCCTTGGCGAGCTTGTCGTAGTAGCGCGCGAAATCACCCTCGGCGCGCTCGATCTTGATGATACGGGCGCCGGCATCGGCCAGCTTGGCCGTGCAATAAGGTAGTGCGACTGCCTGTTCGAGCGCGAGAACGACGATCCCGTCGAGTGCACCAGCCATTATTGCGCCCTCTTAATGTAATAAGACCAAATCTAATAAGACCAATTAGTAAGCCAAATCTAATAAGACCGGGGGAGACCAAGCACGTGCTCGCCGAGATAAGCGAGAATCATGTTGGTTGAGATCGGTGCGGTGCGGAACAGGCGGGTCTCACGGAATTTGCGCTCGATGTCGTATTCCTCGGCGAAGCCGAAGCCGCCGAAGGTTTGCATGCACATATCGCCGGCGTGCCACGAGGCGTCGGCGGCCAGCAGCTTGGCCATATTGGCCTCGGCGCCGCAGGGTTGACCGGAATCGAACAGCTGCGCGGCACGCTCAACCATCAGCGCGGCTGCTTCGGTTTCGGCATAGGCCTGGGCGATCGGAAATTGTATGCCCTGGTTCTGCCCGATCGGCCGGCCAAACACGTGGCGCTCTTTGGCATAGTCGCTCGCTTTCTCGATGAACCAGCGGGCATCGCCGATCGCTTCTGAGGCGATCAGGATGCGTTCGACGTTCATGCCATCGAGAATGTAATAGAGGCCGCGGTCCTGCTCGCCGACCAGGCTATCGGCGGGGATCCGCAGATCATCGAAAAATACCTCGGTGGTCGAATGATTGATCATCGCCCGAATCGGCTTGATAGTGAGCCCGTGGCCGAGAGCGGCGCGCATATCGACGATAAAGACCGAGAGGCCAAGCGTGCGTTTCTCGACCTGATCCTTAGGCGTGGTGCGCGCAAGCAGCAGCATGAGATCGGAATGCTCGGCCCGTGAGGTCCACACCTTCTGGCCGTTGACGACATAGCTATCGCCATCACGCAGCGCGGTCGTACGTAAGCTGAGAGTGTCGGTGCCGCTGGTCGGCTCGGTCACGCCGAAGGCCTGCAGGCGCAGATCGCCGGTGGCGATCTTGGGCAGGTAGGTTTGTTTCTGGGTATCGCTGCCGTGGCGCAAGATGGTGCCCATCGTATACATCTGAGCGTGACAGGCGCCGCCATTGCAGCCGCTGTGGTGGATTTCCTCCATGATTGCGGAAGCCTGCTGCACGCCCAAGCCGCTGCCGCCATAGCTCTCTGGAATCAGCGCAGCGAGGAACCCGGCCTGCGTCAACGCATTGACGAAGTCTGTCGGGTAGGTGCGCTCGCGGTCGTGTTCGCGCCAATACTCACCGGGGAATTCGGCGCACAACCGGCGCACGGCATCGCGGATGTCGGAAAAACTCTCTCCGCTGACAGCGAGGTCTTCTGCGGTCGCCATGGTTAACTCCTGAGCGGTAGGCCCGAAAGGGATCTTAATGCCGGATCTGGCGGGATTGGTCTAGCGGGGCCGGGTTAGACCCATGTTCGACTCGCGGTCGACCCTCGTTCGACTCTTGGGCGCGCTAGCTGATAAAGGGGGAGCAGATCCAGACCATAAACCGACTCGAACAGCGAGAGATCGCGGACCGACGGGAACGCCCAGGCGGAAATCGCGGCAAAGACCACGAATATCGTAATCCCAGTTGCCATCACGTGATTGTCGTTCGCGCGATGGCTGTCGCCGGGTTCATGATCACCGGCGGAATACGCGGTAATATCGGAGTCGCGGTCCATAGAGAGGACTCTACGTAGCAGGACCCTTGTATTCAAGAAAACCACCCGATCGTGTCATTCAAATAACTCCTTCAATAGCTGTGGACACCTCTGAGCATGCGTAAGGTTCGCCTCATCCTCTATGGCTTGATTCCGGTGGTGGCGCTGCTCGGCTTGGCCGCATGGTGGTTGGGCCCGGATCGCGCGGTCCGTATCGTTGAAGATGCTACGGCGGTTAGCGTCGGCGGGCCGTTCGAGATGCTCGACCATCGCGGTCAGGCGGTAACCGAGCAGGTGCTGCTCGGTTACCATACGTTGATCTATTTCGGCTACACCGGCTGTCCTGACGTTTGTCCGACCGAGCTGAACACGATGGCGCAGGCGATCGATACGCTACCGCCGAAGCAGGTGGCGCGCGTTCAACCGGTGTTCGTGACGGTTGATCCCGAGCGCGACACGGTGGCCGTGCTCGGCGCTTATGTAGCTGCGTTCCACCCGCGCATGATCGGGCTCACCGGCACGGCCGAACAGATTGCGGCAATGAAGAAGGCCTACCGGGTCTATTCGCGGAGCCTGGAGAAGGATGACGACGGCGCCTACCTGGTCGATCACTCGACCTTCATTTTCCTGATCGGCCCCGACGGCCGTTTTCTCGAATTGCTGCGGCCCCAGCTGTCGATCGAGGAGATGGCGGACCGGGTGCGGCGACGGCTTGGTTGAACCAACTAATGAAATCGTCGGAGCAGGGGAATCCTAACGCGCGATCGTAAAGTCCGGGTTCCCTTCGAACTCGGGAGTCGTTTTGGGATTGGCGATTATCCGTTGTTGCGAATGGCCAATTATTGTGTTCACAATTTTGGTGGATAAAGCTGTGACTAACGTTCATGGCGAGAGGCACGCCATGGCAGAAGCAACGTTGCCTAAAAAATAGGCAATAACGATAAAGCTTTGATAAACAATAATATTTTTATGTAAAGGTCACTTTACCGTAACATTACTACGGGTATTCCCCTTGAGGTGTTAGGGAAAAGGCAATTGTGCGTAGGAAAGGCCGATCTGGGTTGCTGGCGGCGGTATTGCGCCGTGGATATTCCCGCGAAATCTAGTTTCGCCGACCGGGGGATTTGATAATGATTTGGCGCATGAGCCGTACCGTCATCATCTTGCCGGGTACCGTACTGCTGTTCGTGCCTGGCGCGATATTATGGGCGACTGCCACAACCACGTGGGCGGAGAATCCGGCATCGGCCGGCGATTGGCCATTTTGGCTTGCGGTGGTCCTTTTCGTTCCCGGCATGATTTTGGCGGGGTGGACTTCTCGGCTGTTCCTGCGGGTCGGCGAAGGCACGCCTGCGCCCTGGGAACCCCCGAAAAACCTGGTGGTCCGAGGGCCGTATTGTTACGTCCGTAACCCGATGATCAGCGGCGTTGTGATTTTGCTGGTCGCAGAAGCGCTGGTGCTCCGGTCGTGGCCCATTCTTTTGTGGGCGGCGCTCTTTTGCGTGGTG
>CAUZWH010000109.1:0-8569 GCA_963583675.1 Alphaproteobacteria bacterium | reverse complement strand
TGTTTCGTATCAAAAGTTATTAAGCGACGCCGGCTCGAGAACCCGCGGCGCGTTCGGGCTGCGAACGAGCGGTGTGCCGTTGCGCCAACGACCGACCATTTGCGCTGCCAGGAGCTCGCGCTGATCCGGATCGGTGCGTTGTTTTGTCAGAAAATAACGAAATCCGACCACGTCCTGGCTAAGTTTTCTAAAGACCAGGTAGGTAGCGTTTCTTCGTAAGGCATCGCTCGCCGGCGCCGGCTGTACGACTTCATTTTCGTCGCGATAGCCGAGGATGAATTCACCCGGCGCAATCGGCGCCCAACCATCGTCGCGTTCTGGCTTGCCGCCACCCGGCATGGGTCGCTGCCCGCCGAGATGAACATAGGGCTGGCTGATCCCGTCCCGAAACCCAAAATGCTCTATGCGATAAGGCGCACCGCTCTCGTCTTCATCGAACAGGGCGGCTCCGGATTCTGTGTGGAGAATTCGATAGCCCTTGCCGGCTTGGTTGGCTTCAATCTGCCGGCAATCCCTCTGATACCGCGAGGCCTCGTGACCATGAAGCGCAACGATCGCGTGAATATTGCGCGACCCGAGCGCCCCGTCCCAATATTTTGGCGCTGAATCGCCGGTGTCTCCGAGGGAATGGGCGCACGACGACATTCCATCTCGAAACGGTTGCGGGAACGACGCAAGCGTATTCTCGTCAACATTGAGAGTTCGGAGACCTCCGAGAGTGAAGGCCAAGTTCATTGCGCTCTTGGTCGTCGTCCCCCGTTTCGGGCGCTCCGCCTCGCTATGAAGGTAGACGTTGCTTTTGGCAAAACGCCGCAAAGTCTTACGAAACTTCGTCGCATCGGTGATTGCCAGAAAATAGTACGTCGCACGATCGACCGGCACTCTGCGCAGGATATTTATCTGAATGTCATTGGCTTGATCGGTCGGTGACATCTCTGCTTGCGCATCTCTCGATAAAGCAGCGCCTGTCGTATCATTCATCGTAAACGCCCCCCGGTCCCGGGAAATTCACGCTGTAGGATTGATTCTCAACGAGAAAATCATCGAATGCCCTCTCGAAACCGGGTGCCGTTCGACCATTGGGGCCCCGAGTTTGAGCAACGAACTCGTCGAAGGCGAGTTTGAATCTAGCGAGAGCATGGATTTCGGGAACGTTCAAGTGGGGATAGGCGTTGTAGAACGCGTGGGTCTCGATTTGATGGCGCTTAGCGTAATCCCAATAGGCGTCAAAATCAGCGGCACCGCCTACCGGATACCCCTCGCAGTTTCCCCATATGCAATCTACATCCTTGCCGAGATTGACGGAAAATTCACGCAAGTAGGTCTTCATATCGCCGTCGAAGTTCGACGTGAAGTAAAGCCAAGAACGATGCCCAAAAGGGAGCCCGTCATTGATATCGAGTCGACCCTCGTCGGCTTCTTCATGCCGTTGATCGGTAGCGTCGACGGGGTGCGCGCGATAGCCGCTATATTGCAGGTATTGGCCGGGCCTGAGGATCATCCAGCGGGCGTAGTGGATGGTCGGCATCAGGCCGATCGGCGTCGGCATATTGGCAACAGCCCGCCTCTGGACCGAGGCCAGAACCGATCCGAGACGCTCCTCGTAGGTGCGCGCTTCACCGGGAATAAATCCCGGTTTTAAAGGCGTAAATAGAGTTACCTCGCTAACCCCGCCCGCGGTCTTTGGGTCGACCCACTCATCGGTTAGGTAACACGAATCCAGCGGTTGTGGCATCGTTCCCCCTCGCCCAACGCACTACTTTTGGTTGCTAACCAAATCTGTTTGCTAATTCCGATTCAATTAGTGAGTTGCCTGGCAACAACTGGCCAACAGAACATACCTATGCGGGCGAGCCGTTCTCGAACGGCTTAAGAACAGCCAATAGCGTGTCGTGCACCGGCGTCGCGATTCCAGCGGCGCGGCCGAGCCGGCATACCGAGCCCGACAGCCAACTAAGCTCCAGTTTTCGACCGGCTTCGAGGTCTTGCAGCATTGAAGACTTCTGATCCGCCGGGAAAGTCTCGAGCAAAGCCATACGATCATCAACTAGTGTCGGAGACAGCTCGATGCCAGTAGCTTTGGCAACGGCTGCAGTTTCGATTATTGCGGCATGCAACGCGGCTTTAAGCGTTGGCTCATCCCGCACCGCTCCCAATGGTGACCGACAAGCCGCAATTGTCCCGCTCGCCGCCGCCAGCAGAACAAACTTCTCCCATAGCTCCGTGACGATGTTTTCGGAGAGGTGGGTATCTATTCCTGCAGCCGCGAACGCTTCAGCAATGCGGACCGCACGGGATGACCTACGCCCGTCGCGTTCACCGAAAACGAAGCGCGCATAGCGCCCGAGGTGCCTGACAACGCCGGGCTCCGGCACTTCTGCGCCAGCGACATTTGCTGAGCCCGGGAATACGTGTGCCCCACCTATCTCAGCCGCAACGATGTCAGGAGCCTCAATGCCATTCTGAAAAGTAATGACAGCGGATTCAGCTCCCAGGAGCGACCTGATCGCACCTGCTGCTTCGGCCGCATCACCAAGCTTGACGCAGAACAACACGGCCTCGACCTCACCTATGGCAGCCGGTTGGCCTCGGCGGCGATCGGGTAGATCGTCAAATCGCCAAGCGGGCTTTCCAGCCGCAAGCCGCGTTCGCGTAGCGCCTCCAGTTGTCGACCACGGGCGATGCAAGTGACGTCGTTGCCAGCCGACGAAAGACGCGCAGCCATATACCCGCCCATTGCGCCGGTACCCATCACTGCGAACCGCATTTCACCCCGTTCCTTCGCCGCCGATCCCGAGAGCTAAGCGCCGTTGACCCATGGCTTCAACGCACCGGTCAGGGCATCGCTCACTGGGGTAGGAATGTTTCGGGCCCGCCCGAGCCGAGCCACCGCGCCCGATAACCACGGCAGTTCGAGCGGCTTGCCGACATCCAAATCGTGCGCCATCGATGCCTTCTGGCCTGCCGGGAAGCTCTCGGCTACCTGCATTTGCCGGGCAACAATATCTGCCGGCAGCTCAACCTCGTATGCGCGTGCCACCGCCGCCGCTTCGATCATGGCTGCCTCCAACACGTCGCGTTGCTCTGGCTTCGTTACGATTTCGGACATCGACGAACGGAACGCCGCGTTCGTGCCGCTAGCGGCCGAGATAAATACAAACTTCGCCCACAAGACCCGCATGATCGAGTCCGATGCCTGACAATCGAGCCCGGCGCCAGCAAACGCATCGTACACCGCGCCAACGCGCTCCGACTCGCCACCCGCAAGTTCGCCGAATGCAAACCTAGCCAGTTGGCCGCCGTGGCGTATTACGCCAGGTGCTTCGATAACTGCGCTGATAAATGCCGCTCCGCCGATCACGCGTCCGCCTCCGACCAACTGTTCGAGGAGGTCGGGACTTTCGATCCCGTTCTGAAACGTGATGACCGCCGTGTCGCTCTTCAGCAACGGCATGATTTCTGCGACCGCGCTTTCATTATCGGGAACCTTAACCGTTACCAAGACCGCGTCGACTGGATCGTGACCCGCTCCGCGTTCGGTGGCGGACAATCTCTCGATGGCGGCGTCGCCCAGGTCGCTGTACAAGACGAGCCCATGGCGCTGCAGTGCCGCCAGGTGTTCCCCCCGCGCAAAGCAGAGCAGGTCGTGCCCCGCGCTCGCCAGGCGCGCGGCGAGATACCCGCCCACCGCACCCGTCGCCATCACGGCAAATCTCATGCTTCCCCCATTGTCGATAGCCCCGCGAACTCGGTTCGTCGCGCGGCACGGCAGCCGCTATGTTAGCCTTTCCGACAGACGTTTATTCAAGATCGAGCCCCTGTTGACCGACCGAGATCCATCCAAACCGCTGGTGTTCATAATTGCCGGAGAAGCCTCCGGTGACAATATTGCAGCGAAATTGATGGCAGCGTTGCGGACCAAAACTGCCGGTAACGTACACTTTGCAGGCGTTGGCGGAGAGGCAATGGCGGCCCAGGGTCTAACCAGCCTGTTTCCAATGCGAGATCTATCCCTAATGGGTATGGCGGAGATCCTGCCCCATCTGCCGCGGCTCATTCGTCGTTTGCGTAGCACCATCAAAGCGATCAAGGGGCTCGCACCGGCCGTTGTTGTTACCGTCGATTCGCCTGGTTTTTGCTTCCGTGTCGCCAAACGGATACGTCATCTCAACATTCCCGTTGTCCACTATGTTGCACCGCAGTTGTGGGCATGGCGACCACAGCGGGGTCATGAACTCCCAGGCATGATCAATCATTTGCTTGCACTCCTGCCGTTCGAGCCGGCGTTCTTCGAAACCTACGGCGTTCCTTGCACGTTTGTAGGTCATCCGGCCGTCGACGCGGGTCTTGCCGATGGGGACGGCCCCAAGTTTCGCGCGCAGCACGGAATCGCCGATATTGCACCGGTCATTACCGTTCTACCCGGTAGCCGTCGTACCGAGGTTCGCCGATTGTTGCCGGTATTCGGACGCGCGCTCGACATACTCGCGGCTCGGAATCCGCAAATTCATGCGGTTATCCCCACCGTCGAAGCGGTTGCCGATAGCGTTCGCCTAGGCGTCGCGCAATGGAAGGTATCCGCGAGCATAATCACTGATCGCGCTGAAAAAATTGATGCGTTTGCGGCGAGCATCGCCGCCATCACCAAATCTGGCACCGTAACCCTCGAACTGGCGCTCGCGGGCGTGCCAATGGTTGTGTCTTACAAGGTGAACCCGCTTACCGCGCTCGTGGTGCGCCGTATGCTTCGGGTCGACGACGTTGCGCTGGTCAATCTCCTGGCCGGAGAACGGCTGGTGCCTGAGTTTCTCCAGGAGCGATGTACGCCCCAAGCCCTGGCCGCAGCGGTGTCGGAGCTTCTTGAACAGACGGAAAAACGCCAAGCGCAAAGAGCCGGCCTCGCCGCCGTCGTTGATCAGCTCGGTGGTGGATCACCGGGTCCTAGCGAGCGGGCCGCGGACGTCGTTATCTCATGGATAGGACGCGGATCGTCGCGGCATAAAACGGCCGGGGGATAGCCCGCATTCGCTCAACTGGATTGATCGACCCCGGCGACGAATTCGGCATGCTCACGGAGTGATTCGTTGACCTTTAGGGCCGCTTCCAATGCCCGCAGGCCGTCCTCACCGGACACCAGTGGCGGTGTCCCCTCGATCACGGACGTGAGAAATGCGTTGATTTCACGCTCCAACGCGTCGCCTTCTTCGTAGACCTCTTCCTTGATGTCTACGTCAGGAACGCCCGGCATCAATTCGCGGCCGCTATTGTTCTTGCGAATCGTCCGCACGCGGTTGGCATCAAAATCAATCGTGAAGTAGGCATCACCTTGAAAGATGCGCATTTTACGCTCGGTTTTCAGGCTGATCCTGCTAGCCGTGATGGTTGCGACGCACCCATTGGCAAATTTGAGACGCGCGTTGGCGATATCCTCGGTTTCAGAGATCACCGGCGCACCGGCGGCGTCGACCGAAACCAGCGGTGCATCGACCAACGTAAGGACTAGATCAAGATCATGGACCATCAGATCGAGGATCACGTTGACGTCGGTGCCGCGCGTCTTAAACGGCGCGATGCGCACCGCATCGATAAACAATGGCCGGGCAACGTCCGCGCTGAGCCGTTCGACTACATCGTAGAAGCGCGGAAGGTGGCCGACCTGCAGCACAACGCCACGCGCATGCGCCAGCTCGATCATGCGCATCGCGCTGCCAATGTCGTGGGCGATCGGCTTCTCGACGAGAACATGGCAGGCGGCATCGAGAAATGCGGTGGCGACCTCTTCGTGATGGCTGGTCGGTACCGCGATCGACACGGCGTCAACCTGGCCAATTAGATCGCGATAATCGTTGACCGCTTGGGTCTCGTGCCGGTCCGCGATCTCTTGCGCACGGCTCCGGTCGATATCCGCGACCGCCACGAGCTCAGCCCGCGGCAGGTTGGCCACCTTTTCGGCGTGATAAGCGCCGAAATGGCCAACGCCGATCACGGCTACTCTTACCGGCGGCGCAATCGTCGTCACGTTTGGTGCCCCATTCCTTTGTGTCTGTCGTCGCCGCGCGTCATGCGGGCTCCAACAGCGCCGTGCGGGTGGCAGCGTCGAGTTTCTCGGATCCTTCGCGCAAAACCCTCTGGCTAGCTTTGCCCCTCCAAGCGGTTAGAAATTCCGTCACTGCGCCAGCATCGCTCTTCGAGGCCTCGCGCAGCACCCAGCCCAGCGCTTTCTGGATCATTTTGTCATCATCGGTCATTACGGGCTCGCACACCTGAAGTGTCTCTGCGGCAAGTTTTCTGCCCTTCTGCTTGAGACTGGTGGCACTGGCAAGTGCGGCACGGCGGCGCCAACGGTTCGGGCTTTGCGCCCATGTTACCAGCGTCGCGACCCGTGTCAGATCCGTCCCGACGAGTTCGCCAATGATACCCATCGAAAGTTGATCGCAGACCTCCCAGTCCTCAATTCCATCGACCCATCCTTCAACCTGCCGCCAATCGATTTCTGCGAGAGTCTTGCGGCGTGCCGCGAGCAGGACCGGGGCAAACAGCACTTCCTCACGGCAGCGTCCGACAAAGGCCCGGTCCAGAAACGCCATCACGGTAGCGCTCGAAAGATCCGCCTGCGCGCCGCGAAATTCTTTTACTAGGGTTCGGATAACAGGGACCCGCACGCCGATTATCTCGATTTCAGTAGGAACCAATTTCGCGATCTTTTCCCGGTAGACGGCGTCAGCGTGCCGTTCAAGTTGATCGCGCATCACGGCCGCCAAGCGTTTGATTTCGGTCGCTGTCGGTTTAGGCATTGGTGTCCCGGGCGGATCGTGAGAAATAGGCCGTGCTGTCTGGCTCTGCTACCCTAACAACCATGTCGAAGACCACACCAGCCGTTTCAGCCGGCGCCCGGATTCACCCCGATCCGGAACTCTCCTACACGATCCCAGGTCACTATTACTACGATCCAGCGATATTCGCGCTGGAGATCGAAGAGATTTTCCTCAAGACGTGGCAGTTTGCGGGATATTTGAGCGACCTGGCGCATCCCGGCGACTATTTAACGTTTCGCTGGCTCGATCAGAATGTCGTTATCGTGCGCGGTAAAGACGGCCAATTACGCGGCTTCCACAATGTCTGCCAGCACCGCGGCCATGAACTCATTCCCGACGGTAACGGCAATCTAGCTATCTTTACCTGCCCCTATCATGCGTGGAGCTACGACACACAGGGCCGGCTAAAAGCCGCCGGAAACGCTGAAAACGTCAAGCTATTCGACCACTCGGAGTTCTCCCTATGCGAGGTGCGGATCGAGGAATTCGCGCACATGGTTTTCGTCAATTTCGACGACGACGCGCCGAGCCTGGATAGTTTGGCCGGCGCGATGGCGGCGGAGTTTCGCGCGGCGGTTCCCGGGTTCGATGAGCTCAAGCTCGTGCGCCGCGATCCCTATGAATTCCAGGCCAACTGGAAGTTCATTTTTGATGCCATGGAATGTTATCACTGCCCCCATATCCATCCGCAATCCGGCTACGGCCGCGAGGATGGCTTCCTTGAGCCGAGCTTCGAGATCACCGCGTTTCCCTACTGGGCGCGCCATGTCGTACGCGGCAATCCCGATACAATCGCTAACAAACCCGAGAACGTCCCCTACGCGCTCGATGCCGCACCGGAAATCAAGGATGTAACGATCTGGTGGCTGTGGCCCAACCATTTTTTCATGACCCATATCGGCGCGCCCAATTTCAAGGTTATGCACGCAACCCCGCTCGGGCCGGCGCACTCCCGCGAAACGATGGACAATTTTTGTCTCAACGACCCGCCAACCGATAAGGATTGGGCCCAGATCGACCGTTTTCGCGACCTGTCCCAGGCTCAGGATATCGCGCCGATGGAGGCTCAGCAGCGTGGGATTCGCTCGCGCGCGTATACGCAGGGTCGCCTGATGGTCGATGGCGGACGCTCGTGGAGGTCTGAGCACGGGGTTCACCACTTCCACAAATTGCTGTGGGAGACCCTGAACGGACCCAACTACCCACCGCAGTGAGATATTCCAAGAGATTTCACCGACGCATTAGATAGAACCCGCAAAGAATTAGGGATAACCCTAGTTTTTCTGTGAAGTTCCAGTATACCCGCGCCTATGGCAACGCGTGGCTCGAAACTCCCTCTTTGCACCTCACCCGGCCAATTCTTCCGGCATCAATCGCGTAAGCAGATTGGCCGAATGCTGCGCGAGTTCCTGGCCGCCAAGCACCTGACACCCAGCGAACTGCTCCACTCCTCGAAACATCAGAAGACGCTGTTGGCGGCCGGCGACCTGCTTGAGACAGCAATCCGAAAGACAGCGGCGGAGCAGGCTGCAGCAACCAACACCTCGCCAGTAAAACGCTTCGAGGACGTACCGACTTTGGTCGACAAGGTTCTTGCGTTCACCGTGGCAGACGATCGCAAAACACCAATCGCAACATTGGACCGATACACCTGCGTGAGCGAGCTCCGGGCGGCGATGGATAGCCTCGGCGGCGCTGATTTACAGTATCGAGGGCTGCGCCTCATCGTCCTCTATCTTGAACCCTGCGACGGA
>CAUZWH010000108.1:0-8581 GCA_963583675.1 Alphaproteobacteria bacterium | reverse complement strand
TATATGCCTTGCGCTTCGGTTGGCGGCAAAAAGTCTCGTGAGATCGTTATCTCGCAGAACGCCACAAGTCCCGAACAAGCTAATATTGGCAGATTATTACGGGGGCAGAGAGATGTTTGAGGGGTTTGAACGGCGGACGGTAGAAACCTCGGAAGTCAGCATCAACTTGGTTGTTGGTGGTGCCGGGCCGCCGCTCTTGCTGTTGCACGGATACCCGCAAACGCACTCAATGTGGCACAAAGTCGCGCCTCTCTTGGCCGAATACCGCACGCTGGTGATACCGGATATGCGGGGGTATGGCGACAGTGCCAAGCCCGCCGGCGATAGCGAGCACCAAAATTATTCCAAGCGCACGATGGCGGCCGATCAGGCAGAAGTCATGCAAACGCTCGGCTACCAAACGTTTGCCGTTGCCGGCCATGATCGCGGCGCACGCTGCGCCCACCGGCTGGTGCTGGATTACCCCGAACGGGTCACTCAGGCTGCATTCCTTGATATCGTTCCAACCTTCGACGTTTGGGAGCGCTCAGATCGCCATCACGCCTGGACATCGTTTCATTGGTATTTCCTGTCACAGGATTTCGATTTGCCGGAAGTGCTGGTCGGCGGCAATCCCGATTTTTGGTTAACGAAAATGCTGGAGAAGTGGGGCGCCGACATGGACGTATTCACCGAAGAAGCGATGGCCGAGTACAAACGTTGCTTCCGCGATCCCGAGTCGATCCACGCCACCTGTGAAGACTATCGGGCCGGCAACACCATCGACGTCGTGCATGACGCCCAAGATCGCGACCGCAAAATCAACTGTCCGGTTCTCATACTCTGGGGCGAGCGCGCCGGATCGGCGCGGTCGCATTCAGTCCTCGATATCTGGCGCCAACGGGCCCACGATGTGCGGGGCCGAGCCCTGCAGTGCGGTCACTTCCTTCCGGAGGAGCAACCCCAAGAGACCGCGCGCGAATTAATCGGGTTTTTCGCCACCTAACCCCGGGCAACAACCTGGAAAACGCACCAACCAATCAACATATCCAACCAATCAACAGATTGAGTGCTATAAAGCGCTGAGGCAGCATGGGACAGGCCGCTGCCGCCCCAACAGATCAATTAATGACCGACGAAAAGCAGGATCCAGAGACGGTTTCAGCACCCGAGCGCCCGCAGTTCTTTGTGCGGTACCGGGCAAGCATGTTGCGTCGTCTGAGAACCTATTTCCTAACCGGTATCGTCGCGACCGCACCGATCGGCCTCACGCTCTACCTTTCGTGGGTGCTGGTAAAATTTGTCGATCGTCTTGTCACACCTTTGATCCCCGCGAAGTACAACCCCAGCACCTATGTCCCGTTCGACATTCCCGGCCTGGGATTGATCGTAGCGATTATCCTGCTGATGTTTATTGGCCTCATCACCGCCAATTTCTTGGGGCGGCAGATCGTGTCCTTGGGTGAAAGCGTGGTCGACCGCATGCCGGTCGTCCGATCGATCTATGGGGCCCTCAAACAGATATTCGAAACCGTATTGGCGCAATCCTCGCGGTCGTTTCGTGAGGTCGTTCTCATCGAGTATCCGCGCCGCGGAATTTGGGCTGTAGGCTTCGTGACCAGCCAAACCCGGGGCGAGATCCAGGACATCAAGCAGGAGCAACTCGTCAACGTGTTCCTGCCAACAACCCCCAATCCGACCTCAGGTTTTTTGTTATTTGTGCCTCGCGGCGACCTGACGTCACTCCACATGACCGTCGAAGAAGGAATCAAGATGGTCATTTCGGGCGGAATCGTAACCCCGGAAGATCGGCGCCCGCGCTCAGTTATTGATGCCGCGAAGCCCACACCGGGTGAGATTAAATCAGACCCGGACGAGCACAAAAAGGCTGGCTAGCCGGCGGCAGACAAGTTCTAGCCCGATCTGAGATTGCGTACCGCTTGGTCGCGTTCGAACAGATAGAGCAAAGTCCGCAAATTCTGGCCGTTTTCTGCCTCTAAATCGGGATCCATCGCAATCACCAGGCGCGCCAAGTCGCTTGCGGCCGCCAACAATTCGCCGTGATGCTCTAGTTCGGCAATCCGAAACTCCGGCATACCGCTCTGGCGCGTGCCAAGTAGTTCGCCGCCGCCGCGCAATCTGAAATCCTCCTCGGCAATACGAAACCCGTCGGTGGTCTCCCGGAGCACTCTGATTCGTGTGCGCGCCGCCTCGCCAAGCGGCGCAGCATAGAGCAAAAGGCAGGAACCCTTTTCAGTCCCCCGGCCTACACGGCCGCGCAACTGATGAAGTTGTGCAAGGCCGAAGCGCTCGGCATGCTCGATGACCATGATCGTCGCTTCCGGGACATCAACGCCTACTTCGATAACGGTGGTGGCGACGAGTATTTGAATGGTTCCGTCGATGAAGCCCTGCATCGTCTCTTGACGCTCGTCGCTTTTCATCTGGCCGTGCATCAGCCCGACGCTGTCGCCATACATCTCGTATAATGCGCGAAACCGATCCTCGGCCGCAGCGAGGTCAACGACTTCCGATTCACCAATCAGCGGACAAACCCAATAAACCCGGGCATTCATGGATACGGCACGTTCCACTGCCTGGACCACGTCACCTAAGCGCGACAGTGGCATAGCGCTGGTTTCGACGGGTTGACGACCGGGTGGCAGCTCGGTTATCCGCGAGACTTCCATGTCACCGTAAGCGGTCAAGGCGAGGGTGCGAGGGATTGGTGTCGCCGTCATCAGCAACATGTCGGGCCGGTGCGCGGGTCCGTCGCCAGCTGCAGGTACGCCTTTGGCGGTCAATGCGAGACGTTGGTGCACCCCGAATCGATGCTGCTCGTCAATCACGATCATGCCCAGATCGCGAAACGAAACTTCATCCTGAAACAGGGCGTGGGTTCCGATCAGGATATCGACCTCGCCCATGCCAACGGCCTCGCGCACGCGGCGGCGTGTCGCCGCACTATCACGACCGGTGATAACGCCAATCCGTAGGCCTGCCGCTTCGCAAAGTGGTGCCAGCGTTCTTTCATGCTGACGGGCCAGGAGTTCAGTCGGAACCATCAGCGCCGCCTGGGTCCCGATCTCAACCGCGCTCGCCATCGCAAGGAGCGCTACCACAGTCTTGCCGCTGCCAACATCGCCCTGTAGCAAGCGCGTCATCGGATGGCGATCTGCCATATCGTGATCGATTTCCGCGACCACATCCGATTGAGCTTTTGTGAGCGTGTAGGGCAGGGCCGCCAAGAGTTTCGCGCGCAGACGGCCATCCCCGGCGATCGCCCGCCCGCGACCGCGCCGCATGTGCTGACGCACCAAAGCGAGCGCAAGCTGATTAGCAAGCAGTTCATCGAAGGCAAGGCGCATGCGCGCAACGCTGGTGGGAAGTAAGTCGGCGTCACCTTCCGGATTGTGGGCCGCCAGTAGGGACTCGCGCCAACTCGGCCAACCCTGTTTCGATAAGAAGGGTCGGTCGATCCATTCCGGTAATTCCGGCAGGTCGTCCAACGACTGGTGGATAGCCTTTGCAAGTGTTCGCGCGGTGAGCCCGGCAGTTAGCGGGTAAATCGGCTCGATCGCAGCTAGTTGCAGGGTATCGTCGGGCGACCCGATATGGTCGGGATGGGTCATCTGAAGCTCTCCCCCGTAGGCCTCAACCTTACCGCTTACGATTCGCTTCTCACCTTCGGGTAGCGCGCTGCGCAGATATTCGGCATGAGCGCGAAAGAACACTAGCCACAGCGTTCCACTATCGTCGCTGCAGCGGACTTTGTAGGGCAGGCGGCGATTCGGCGACGGGAAGTGCTGGTCGACCCGAACGCTGATGGTCGCAATGCGCCCGGGGGGGGCGTCCGCCACGGTGGGGGTGAAGCGGCGGTCAATGAAACTCGTGGGAATGTGCCAGTAGAGATCAACCAGATGGGGCCCGGCGATCTTTTCGATAAGCTTGCCAACGCGCGGTCCCACACCAGCCAGTGTTGTTACCGGTGCAAAGGAGGGAAACAGGATTTCGGGCCGCATTATGCCCATCTTATTGCATCCCCCTAATTAAGCCCTCCAATTCCATTCTCTTATTCCATCCTCTTGTTCCATCCTTGGGCTGACATCAGGCGGTGCAGCGGCTATACGATAGCCGCGAGCAAATGACCTCAAGCGATCAACCACTCTCTACCGTCGAAAAGCGCCGAAAACGCTTGCGCTATCAGAGCTGGCATCGCGGTATGAAGGAAGTTGATTTCATCCTTGGCCGATTTGCGGATGCCCATCTTGAGACACTCAGTGAGCAGCAACTGGATCAGTTTGAGATTATCCTAGGACAAAGTGATCCCGATATCTATGCCTGGATATCTGGGCGTAGACCGCTCCCGGCGGACCTCGGTAGCAATGTAATGAAGTTAGTAATGAACTTTAAGTTTTCTGTTCATGACTCTGATAATAAATGATTTAACTCTTCGACGAGGCCGCCGCGTAACGGTTGGAAGCGCGCCCGAGGGCTACCAAAGTTACCTTCTTGCCGGCCTCGTACAGCGTGATGCGCGCGCTGTACTCCACGTCGCGCGTGACGACCGGCATATGGATACCATCGCGCAGGCCGTCCATTTTTTTGCGCCAGAAATCGAAATTCTCACCTTCCCGGCTTGGGATTGTCTTCCCTACGACCGCGTGTCGCCGAACCCGCTGGTTGCGAGCGAGCGTATGGATACACTCGGGCGGCTGGTGCGTGCTAAATCGGGGGAACGTCGCCTCGTCGTTACCACCGTGAACGCGATGCTGCAAAGGGTCGCACCACGAGAGTTTGTCGCGCGGAGCGTCTGGCATCTGGCGGTCAACGACACCGTCGATATGGAAACCCTAGGGCGCGGACTAACCGATAGCGGTTATGTACGTACGGGAACGGTTATCGAAGCGGGTGAGTTCAGCGTTCGCGGCGGACTCATTGATATTTTTCCACCCGGCGGAGCGGAGCCAGCCCGTTTAGACCTGTTCGGTGAGGTGATCGAATCAATCCGAACATTCGATCCGACGAGCCAACGCACCACCGGAAAAATCGACAAATTAACGCTTCGGCCGGTCGGCGAGGTACCGCTCGATACGATTTCGATCGAGCGTTTTCGAGCGGGCTACACGGCGCTTTTCGGCGTTCCATCAAAGAACGATGTTCTCTACGCCGCGGCCTCGGAAGGCCGGCGTCACAACGGTATTGAACACTGGCTCCCCCTGTTTCACGAATCATTGGAAACGCTGCTCGATTATCTCCCCGATGCCGTGGTTACGCTTGATCACCTGGTGGAGGAAGCCCGCGACGCGCGCATTGAGATGATCGCTGAATACCATGCTGCGCGTCGCGACCGCGCGCACACATCGAGCGATGATGCGGTCGTCTATCGCCCTCTTGAGCCGGATCGTCTCTACAGCACCAAAAAAGAATGGGATCTCGCGCTCAGTGAACGGGAAGTCGCGGCGTTTTCAACGTTCGCGGCGCCCGAATCCGAACATGCGGTTGATGCTGGCGCGCGCGAGGGACGTGCCTTCACGGCCGAGCGTGCCGGTTCTCCCGGTGGTTTTCTCAATGCGGTCGAAACCTATTTGGGATCGGCGCGTGACGCGGGCCGTCGCGTGGTGCTGGCTGCGTATAGCGAGGGTTCATCGGATCGGTTGGCGAAGCTTCTGGGCGAGCACGGCGTGGAGGACTTGACAGCCGTCGCTGACTGGCCAACCTCGGCGCGCCTCCCACCCCACCAGATCGTCCTCGCCATCCTCGGGCTGGAACGTGGTTTCGACGCACCGGATCTCGTTGTCGTCACTGAGCAGGACATTCTCGGCGACCGTATCGCGCGGCCGCCACGAAGAACACGACGAGCTGAGAACTTCATTGCCGAGGCAGCCGATCTCAACGCCGGCGATCTTGTGATTCATGTCGATCACGGCATCGGCCGTTTCGAGGGACTCCGCACGATTGAAATCTCTGGCGCGCCGCACGACTGTTTGTTGATTGTTTATTCCGGCGACGACCGCTTGTTTATCCCGGTCGAAAATATCGAAGTACTTTCTCGCTACGGCTCCGAGCATGCCGAAGTTGATTTGGATCGACTCGGCGGCGCGCAATGGCAATCGCGCAAATCTCGGATCAAGAAGCGCCTCAAGGATATGGCCGATGAACTGATGCGGATTGCCGCAGACCGAGCCATGCGCACCGTCGATCCGCTGCTCCCCGCGGAGCACATCTATGACGAATTCTGTGCTCGGTTCCCCTACCATGAGACCGAAGATCAAACTAAAGCGATAGATGATGTGCTCGGTGATCTCTCAAGCGGTCGGCCGATGGATCGTCTGGTCTGTGGCGATGTCGGGTTTGGCAAAACCGAGGTCGCCTTGCGGAGTGCGTTTGTTACGGCCATGGCCGGCAAGCAGGTCGCAATCGTGGCCCCGACGACGCTCTTGGTACGTCAGCACGTCAAGACATTTTCCGACCGTTTTGCAGGATTACCGATAAACATTGGTCACCTATCGCGTCTGGTGCCGCCGAAGCAATCAGCGGAAGTAAAGCGTGGTCTTGCTGCCGGCGAGATCGACGTCGTCGTTGGGACCCACGCCCTGCTGCAGAAGAGCATCGAGTTCCGCAATCTCGGGCTGGTCGTTATCGATGAGGAACAGCATTTCGGCGTCGCCCATAAGGAACGCCTGAAGCAGTTGCGGGCCAATGTCCATGTGCTGACCATGACCGCGACACCCATTCCGCGGACACTGCAACTCGCGCTCGCTGGCGTCCGTGAACTGAGCCTGATCTCAACGCCACCGGTTGATCGCCTGGCGATCCGGACCTTCATTCTGCCGTTCGATCCGGTGGTCGTGCGCGAGGCAATCTTGCGCGAACACTATCGCGGCGGGCAGACCTACTACGTGTGCCCGCGGATCGCCGATATCGAGGATATCGAAGGCTTTCTAAAACGTGAAATACCTGAGATCTCGTTCGCAGTGATCCATGGGCGCCTGCCGGCTCAGCAATTGGACGGCGTCATGAACGCGTTTTATGACGGCGCCTATGATGTCCTTATCTGCACCAATATCATCGAGTCGGGTCTCGATATTCCCAGTGTCAACACATTGGTCATCCATCGTTCGGATATGTTCGGGCTTTCGCAGCTCTATCAGATTCGCGGGCGCATCGGTCGCTCTAAGCAGCGCGGCTATGCCTATCTCACGATTCCGCCAAATCGTATGCCAACCATTGGTGCCGAGCGGCGCCTCGAAGTCATGCAGTCACTGGACGGGCTCGGCGCCGGCTTTAGTATCGCGAGCCACGACATGGATATCCGAGGGGCTGGAAACTTGTTGGGTGAAGAGCAATCCGGACATGTTCGCGAGGTCGGGATCGAGCTCTATCAGCAGATGCTGGAAGACGCGGTCGCCGCGGCCCGTGAGGACAAAGGAGATGCCACGCCGATTGACGACGCATGGTCGCCCCAGATCCAAATGGGAACCTCGGTGTTGATCCCTGAGGACTACGTCGAGGATTTGTCGGTCCGCATGGGTCTATACCGTCGTCTCGCGCAACTTACCGATCGCCGTGATGTCGATGCATTTGGGGCCGAGATGATCGACCGTTTCGGACGGTTGCCAGATGCCGTTGAGCATCTTTTGAAGATCGTCAGCATCAAGCAGGCTTGTCATGCAGCGGGCGTTGAACGGGTCGAAGCCGGCCCGCGCGGCGCAACGCTGTCGTTCCGCAATCAGAATTTTGCCAATCCGGCTGGCCTGGTTGCATTTATCTCCGAACAAGCCGGCACAACCAAACTAAGACCCGACCACAAGCTGGTGTATCTACGCAGTTGGGAAAGCGTCGAGCAGCGTCTCAAAGGCGTACAACACCTCATGGACAATCTTGCCGGGCTCGCCGCACAAGCTCTCGTAGGCCGGCAAGACAGTTCGGATCCACTTACGGTAACGATCGTGGCAGCGAACTCGGGCGCATGATCATCCGCGAGCCATAGATGATCGACGTCGGCGACATCGCACCCAAGTTCAACCTATCGGGCACGAACAACGAGAGGGTGGATCTTGACGACGCGACCATCGCCGGGCGGTTTATCCTACTCCTGTTTGCGCCGTCCGATGTCGTGGCCGACTTGGCTCGATACGCCGCGCTCGCGGAGGCATTAGTTACGGACGGCGCGCTCGTTTACGCGGTTGTCGGCGGCACCCCAACCGCGGCCGTTGCCTCCACCGAATTATCGTTTCCCCTGCTTGTCGATCCTGGCGGCACGGTCTCAAATGCGTATGGCATGAACCGATCGGAAAGCACGCTCGTCGGCGTGGTGCTCGCACCGAATCATCACGTCTGTGGCATCTGCGATAATGTGGCGACACTCACAAAAGACGTGCCGGCTATCGTCCAAAGCGCGCACGGCCAGTGGCGGCCGCGAGCCGTGGAGGCCCATCCTCCGGTCCTCACCGTGCCCGCGATATTCGGTGCGGACGATTGCAAGCGTTTGATCAGCACTTATCGTTTGCAGGGCAATACCTTTGTCGAGCCCGGCCACGGTGATAAAGGCATAACCGACGATTACAAAATGCGCGTTCCCGAATACGGTCGGCACGAT
>CAUZWH010000107.1:0-8694 GCA_963583675.1 Alphaproteobacteria bacterium | reverse complement strand
TCGCGTCATGTCATCCCAGCCGCGCACCTCGTTGAGCAGGGGACGAGCCCGTTTAAGCTCTTGTTCCGCGAGGGCAAAATCCCCAGCCTCAGCGGCCATACCAGCCAAAACATAACGTAAACTAACGATATCATCCTGCCAATCTGTCCTTGTCAACGTAATAGCCTTACGTATGCCTTTTATGGCATCACTATAGTTACCAAGGTAGCTTGTTAAATAGGCTGCGGCCTCTAAAGCGTACGCGGCAAATTCATCGTTATTGGACAACTCAAATAGTTCCGCTGCCTTGTGATAGTCAGCAAGAGCTTGATTTTGTCTTCCCAAATGGTCAGCGGTTTCCCCCCGTTTATAATAAAACATTGCCAACTCTGCGTCGTTGCCGGCTACAGGTGGTTTTTCATCTGCCACCACACGCATTTGTCCGAGCGTTTCAAGATCCTTCGGTTTTTGTTGTTCGAGTACTCCCGTGATGTCGGTAATAGCCCTTGGTGGGGGCACAAATCCGCCCTTAAAGCTAGCAGTAACCCTCTTCGCCTCATCCAAAGAAAGCGGCGTATTTCCGCTTGTTTGACAGGCCCCCAGCAACGAGGCAACAACAAGCAAGGTCAACGTTTTGGAAATGAAGGTAGAGCCCAAGTGATTAATCGACATCTTAATGGTCCTCTTTTCCAAAATATTCAGACTGTGAGGTTGGTGAAATTGAGTTAAATTTCTCACTTTTCATTGCTATAGCCAAAACTCAAATTGTACCTTTCAACTAAATCCAACAATTAGACCACGACTTCATGGCTGTAGAATTGCGATTCTGGGATATTATTATCAGAATCGATCAGCGGGGAAGGGCGAAATAGCTAGGTATAGCTTTTCCCGCGCTTATTTTCGTCTGGCGCGTTGGTCATAGTGTTTACAATTATGTTCAGGTCAACGGATCCAATTGGTTCAGAATTTTGTGTGACAATTGCAGTAGTCGCGCCTGCTTCGGAAATCACCTGCAAGGCATTCTCTAACACCATACTCCGGTCGATCGCAGGCCCATTGTTCTCGGGCGAACGGGCTGATGACGATCAAGCAAGTGGCACCGTTTACGTACTGCGAAGTAAATCTGATTTGCCATTCGTTGCGGAAAACAGGGATGTATTACACAAGATTGGCATTAAGGGCGGAAGCGTTGAAAAGCGTATTGCTAATGCTAGTCATGAAGCCACTTTCTTGCTCGCCGATGTCGAGGGCCAAGCGCACTACTGGAAGCGCTACTACAACACCCCCCTCGGCGCCGGCACTCCCTCCGAATATATCGCTAACAATTCCCGGTCCTGAGTTAGCCGTGCCTGGAGATGTAGCCGATAGCTACAGATTTGGTGTTTGCAAATAGTTTGCGTAGGGAATGGCATCGATCGGGAACGGTAGGTACTCACTTGTTCTGGTTAGTATCCTAATGATAGGCTCTATTTTAGAGCTAGAAGTCAGGCATACTGCTGGAAAGCGAGAGTACATAAGGGTTTGCGGCCGGTGGCTTTTGAAGTTTTCGGATCGCAGTAGTAGTTCTTCTGGGTTAGTGCATTCCAAGTAAAACTGCATTTGCGGTCGACGTACGCGACCAAAGGAACGTCATCCAACAAGCCCTTGTCGAAGCACGATGCGAGTGGGCGTTGACGAGGCCCGGTGTTACCAGCCGCTCGGACGCATCAATGGTCCTCGTCACGGCGTATGTCGCCCGCAACTCGTCACGATCGCCAATCGCTACGATGCGATTTCCATGCACGGCGATCGACGTCCGTTCGAGAAAACGCCGATCCCCATCCTGGGTGAGGACGAAACGCGCGCCCTCAATGACCGGATCGACGGGTTCGACTGTCATCCAACTAGTCGCATAAGAATTCGCGAGCCGGCAATCG
The DNA here is from genome assembly GCA_963583675.1 of Alphaproteobacteria bacterium. Classification (GTDB taxonomy): domain Bacteria; phylum Pseudomonadota; class Alphaproteobacteria; order SHVV01; family SHVV01; genus CAUZWH01. Next base: position 6,799 of record CAUZWH010000107.1, on the reverse strand, counting down.
TTAGATCAGGAATGCCCGATCCTCGGCCGGCGCTTGCGTAACGTCGAAGAACGCCGCGTCCCGCCGCACGAAGTATTCGCTGCGCAAGCCATCGGGATCGATCATGAAGAAGCTACGCTTCGACGGGTGATCGACCGACTTCTCCGGCGCGTAGCCGGCTGCTGCCACAGCCTTTTCAGCTTCAACGAGGGCTGCTTCACTCTCCAGTTCGAACGATGAATGGTGGTAGCCAGCCTTCTCACCCGCGCCCGCCTGACTGATAGCTAGGTGAAAACGATAGGCGTCGTGCGTGCCACGTAAACACACGATGGAATTGTCGCTCGTCGAGAAAACCGGCGTCATCCCGCCCACGGTCGAATAAAATTCGACCAATCCGTCCACGTCTTCAGTCTTAAGCAACGTGTGCGTTATGCGCCGGGGGTGTATCGGCGCCTCGCCGACGACACGGATCTCGGGGTTGGGATCGTAGCGCGGCTCGGTGAACGCATCGGTATCACCCGGTGCCCAGAAGCCTGTGATCAGTTCCATTTCGCCCTGGATCACCGTGCGCCATTCCTTGACCGTATCGCAGTAGAATTCAATTTGATTACCATCAGGATCGGACATGTAGATGCTATGGGCGACCTGATGGTCGACCGTCATATCGGTCTCGATGCCGGCTTCCTGGAGGCGGCCAAACGCTTCAACGAGATCAGCTTCGTTCTCGAGTTCCCACGCGAGATGGCCAAGCCCATGTTGGATGCCGATACCTTCGGGCAACTGCAACAAACCATCGCGTCCGTAGCGGGCTTTGCCGCCCGTTGTTTTTATCATGCCGATGTCGTGCGGCGTGTTCCCGGTACCGAGAAACGATGCCTCGAGATCGGGTTCCCAGAACTCAAGCGTGAAACCGCAAACCTGATTGTAGAAAGCTTCAGACTTTGGCCGGTCGTCAACCCAAAGGTTGGCATGCCCCAATCGCCGTGGCCGGAAATAAACTGGTTTGTCCTGAGTTGCCTCTTGTACCGCCATCGTCTCCTCCAACCTTGTCGCGTGATCTTCCTACGTGCATCTTACGCCCTCACTAGACGGTATTCGAATCCGCACACCGGGAGAGCAAAAGTATGGCAAAGAAACCAACGACGCGGGGACGTGGCACGCAGAGGAAGAAAGTTGCGTTGGTCACCGGCGGCGGAACCGGCTTGGGTCGCGCAACCGCAAATGCACTCGCACGCGACGGTTTCACGGTTGCCGTGTGTGGCCGCCGTGCCGACCGGCTAAAGCCCAAGCGGGGCGAGAAGCTACACCCCTACGCGTGCGATATCGCCGACAACGATTCAGTCCAGCAAACCGTAAAAGAAATCCTGGCCGACCACGGACGCCTCGACGTGGTCGTTAATAATGCCGGGATCATGCGAGCTGAAAAGATTGGCCAAATCAAGCGATCTACCATCGACGATCTCGTCCGCATCAATCTCGTCGGCACGATCAATATGTCGCTCGCCTGCATCCCCGCGCTAACCAAAACCAAGGGCCATCTGATAATGGTTAGCTCGGTGCTGTCACAACGCCCCAACGCCGGCACCTCGATCTACTCGGCGACAAAGGGCGGCGTTGAATCGTTCGCCAAAGCGCTCGCGGTCGAGCTTGCACCGAAGAAAGTGCGCTGCAACGTTGTCGCGCCGGCGTTGGTCGCCACCGAGATCTATGCGCACGCCATGGACAGCCGCACGTTTAACAAGTTTCTCAAGGAGCGCGGGAAGGTTTACCCGATCGGCCGGGCCGGTGTGCCCGAAGATATTTCCGAACTTATCGCCTACCTCGCCTCCGACCACACGACGTGGATGACAGGTGTGCTCATCCCGGTCGACGGTGGCCGCATGATTGGATGACCTGCCAAAACCTGCCTGAATTAAGCAAGATCAGGGTTCAGTGTGGTAGGGGGTGCGCGTCCTCGCCTCACAGTAGCTCGCACAGGCTAAGTTAGATCCTGCCCAGTCATAATCACTACCATCACTGCCGGTTCCTTGGTGCGATTGACCCAACCATGGTTGGTCGCCTGCTGCACGATCGTATCGAACGGCTTCAACACCACCTCCTCCTCATCGAGCAGCAGTGTCACCTCGCCTGACAACACCGCCAGATAGTCGATCGTCCGGGTTTTGTGCATACGTGGATGCTTCGAAGTGTCGATGCGGATATGGCCTTCGCCGATTGCGTCGAATCGCGCCGCCCACTGGCTCTCCATTTCCTCTATCGACAGGTTCGGATCGTCGGGCGGTACGAACAGTAGCAGGAAATTGCTGCCCAGCGGTTCCATCCGGTCGGCGAACGCCATAGCTTCCTCGACGCCATGCGTTTTCGGCGGATGCGAATTGGCCGTCCACATCCGGGTCGAATTGACGGTCGATGTTTCAACCGGCTCGGTCATATCGTCGACAAGAACGATAGATTTTCCGGCAGCGTTGTGACCGGTCACCACCCGACGCACCACGGTGTTACTCAGTTTCATGATTTCCTCCTCGAACGAAAAAAGCCGGCGAACATGCCGGCTTCCTCCAAATTGAAAGTGCGATACTACTTGATGACGCGCACGGGATTCTTCAGCGTGCCAATCCCTTCGATCTCGATCTCCACGGAATCGCCGTGCTTCATATAGACCGGCGGCTTGCGTGCCACACCAACACCCGACGGCGTCCCGGTGCTAACCACATCGCCGGGCTCAAGCGTCATGTAGCGCGACAAATACTCGATCAGTTGGGCACACGAGAAAATCATGTCACCCGTGGTCTCCTCCTGCATCACCTTGCCGTTGAGGCGGGTGCGTATCATCAGATCTTGTGGATCAGGAATCTCGTCGGCCGACACGATCTGCGGCCCAAGTGGTGTGAAGGTGTCGAAGCTTTTGCTGCGCGAAAATTGCATCTCGGCGAATTGGTGATCGCGCGCCGTCACGTCGTTACAGCAGGTGTAGCCAAACACGTACTTCAACGCGTCCTTACGGCTCACATCGCGGGCTCGTCGACCCATCACGAAGGCAAGTTCGCACTCGTAGTCGATCTTTTTTGAGTCCTTCGTGCGATACTTTATTTGATCGCCATGCCCGATCAGGCTCGAGGTGTATTTGCACCACGACATCGGCGCCTTAGGCACCGCGTTGCCGGTCTCCTTGGCGTGTTTGAGATAGTTGAGACCAATGGCGATGATCTTTGAGGGCGCCGTCACCGCCGGCTTGTAGCGCGCACCTTTCACCGGGAACGGCTTACGAACCGGGCGCACCCGCGCCGGATTGCGGCCGTCCTCGAGGAGCTCACGCAGCGGATCCAGACCGACCCGCTCGTAGGCGCGGCCGATCGGCTCCGCCATGCCGTCTTTGACGCGGCAGAAATAGGCTTTCTTGTCAGGTCCGACGAGTGTGGCGTAGCGCATCAATGCCCCCTGCTTATGTTCGTGTTGCCCAATGGGCTGAAAATCATTTTTAAAGCCGCGCCAAGCTAGCCGAAGCAACCGCTCGCTCGCAAGCCGATCAGCAGCCCGTTTTACGACGCGTCAGCCGCTTCCATCGCATCCAGCACCCGTTCCGGCGTCATCGGCAAGGTCCGGACCCTGCCGCCGATCGCGTTTGCGATGGCGTTGCCGATAACCGCGGCCGCGCCGACCAGCGGCGGTTCGCCGACACCCTTGGCGCCAAACGGCCCGCTTGGTTCGGGATCCTCGAGGATGATCGGATGGATTTTGGGGGGCGAATCGAGCACACCGGGGAGCTTGTAATCCATCAACGTTGGGTTGGCGATGTGGCCTGAATCCCACACAATTTCTTCGAACAAGGCGTAGCCCATGCCCTGGACAAAGCCGCCCTCGATCTGGCCTTCGATTTGCGCCGGATTGATCGCCCGGCCGACATCGTGGGCCGACCAAACCCGCAACACGGTGGCTTGTCCCGTCACCTCGTCAATCTCGACCTCGCACGCCTGCGCGCCGAAGGTGTAGGCGCCGATATTGGGAAAGATGAAGCCGTGGATCGTCGCGTGCTTAGGATCCATGCGCTCGCCATCAAACGTGAGTGAATGACTCCCAGTGATCGGCCCGCCACCCATTGCGGTGCTGTGTCCGGCGATCGCGGCGAACGGCAGCATGCGTTCGGGTACGCCCTTGAGACCGACAAAGCCACCCGGGCGAATTTCGAGATCTACCGCGGGAGCTTCCATCATCTCCGCAGCTTCATGCAGAAGCTTCTCTTTGACTTGGTTCGACGCTTCGACGATCGCCCGCCCTGCCATATAAGTGACCCGGCTCGCCGCTGTCTTCCAATTAAACGGTGCGGTGTCGCTGTCGGCGTTGGCGAACGAAACCCGCTCCAAGGGAAGTTGCATCGCTTCCGCACATATTTGCTTCAGCGCAATATCCGAGCCCTGCCCGATATCCACCACACCCGTCGATAGGGCTGCCGAGCCATCGGTCCGCAGTTCGAGATGTGCGGCGGTGCCAAGCAGACCACTCACATGGGCGACGCCGGTATAGCCGATGCCGCGACGTTTGCCGGGCGGTGCCCCCTCACCTGCGCCCGCCGCTTCGGCGTCGGCACGCACCCGTTCCAAACAGTCGACAAACGCCGACGCTTGGATAGTTTGTCCTCCGGCAAACTTCTGCCCTTTTTTGAGCGCGTTCTTCAATCGGAGATCGACCGGATGCATGCCGAGTTTCTCGGCAAGTTCATCAAGTTGGCTTTCACTTGCAAACGTCGCTTGGGGACCGCCAAATCCTCGAAATGCGCCAGCGCGAAGCTTGTTTGTGTAGACGCCGTCGGCCCGGCCACGGTAGTTGGGAATATTGTATGGTCCGCGTCCGAACAGGCAACACACGCTGACCACCGCCGGGCTGTCATCGGCATAGGCACCGCAGTCGAGCAACGCCATATGTTCGCGAGCGACCAGCGTGCCGTCTGCCTTGGCGCCGGTTCTCATCTTAATGCGCGCTGGATGACGCGAGCGCATCATTTCGAAATCCTCAGTCAGTGACAGCACCATCTTGACCGGCTTGCCCGTCTTTTGCGCGAGCGCAGCTGCCAGGGGTTGGGTACCGGGGCTCCCCTTACCGCCAAACCCGCCACCAATCTTCGGCGCGATTGATCGCACCATGGCCATCGGTAAGCCGACCCACTCGGCGATTCGTTGCTGTGTGAGATGCACGGACTGGCATGTCGACCACACGGTGATACGACCATCGCGATCCGGCTTTGCCAACGAACCGCACGGTTCCATATATGCGTGGTGCTGGGCTTGAGTTTCGTACGTGCCCTCGACGATCACCTCACACTGATCCCAGGCCGCATCGACATCACCTTCGTCAATCGCCGCATGCCAAAAGCGATTGCCATCACCACTTAACGGAACCAACGAAAAATACTCGTCGAAACCCTCGTGGATCACCGGCGCGCCATCGGCGACGGCGGCGTCCATCGACAGCACCGCCGGTAATTCCTCATACGTGACGTCAACCAGTCGCGCCGCTTCGCGAGCGGCCTTCAAACTGGTTGCCGCAACAGCGGCAACGGCTTCGCCGACAAACCGCACCTTGTCCTTGGCTAGAAGCATCTCGTCCTTGATAAACGCGCCGCTGCGTCGCTTTAGATCGTAGTCATCGCCGGTGAGTATCGCTTTGACGCCGGATACCGCCAGCGCTTGATCAAGGTCGTAGGACACAATCCGTGCATGCGGATAAGGGCTGGTGGCAATCGCCCCATAGAGCATGCCCGGCAAGTACATGTCGTCGATATACGCGGCCTCGCCACGTACTTTTTCCTCGGCATCGGCGCGCGGAACGCTGCGACCCACAGCCATCGCTTCGCTCATCCCTTCACTCCCTTTGCGACCCGTTGCGCCGCCTGGACAATCTTGACGTAGCCGGTACAACGGCAAAGATTTCCGGAGATCGCGTGGCGAATCTCGGTTTCGTCGGGGGTTGCGTTATCATTGAATAACCCGGTCAGTGCCATCAGCATGCCGGGCGTACAAAATCCGCACTGCATCGCCGCGCCCTCGACAAAGGCGCGTTGTAAGTCGGTCATGGGTCCGTCGCCGGCCAATCCTTCGATCGTCGTGATCTCAAGATCAGTGCTGTTGGCAGCGATCGCCAAGCACGAGCGCACCGGTTTTCTATCCGCCAGCACGGTGCAAGTGCCGCAGACCCCCTGATTGCAACCCCGCTTGGGGCCGGTGAGTTGCAGGCCGTCGCGAAGAACCGTCAGCAAACGATCGCCGCCATCGGCAACAACCGTGCGATCCTCGCCATTGACCCTGAGGGTCAGCGCTTGGGCATCATTGGACATGCGGATTGCGCCCTTAGAGGGCCAGCGCTGTGTTGACGGCGCGCGCCAGAACCCGTGGAACCAATTTGAGCCGGTAAGCCGAACTCCCGCGAATGTCGTCAATCAGGTCGCAGGCTGCCACCAAGGCCTCACCCACTGTTCGCAAACTGGCCTTGGTAATCGGCCGCCCGATCAAGCTTTGCTCGACATCCGAAACGCGGACCGGCCTCGGCCCCGCGCTACCCAGCGCGATTCGAAGTGAAGAGAAACCATCGCCATCCCGGGTACCGACCAGAGCCAGCGTGAGGGTGGCAAAGTCGCCGTCAACGCGGGCAATCTTGTCGTAGACGGTCACCGCGTCAGCGGGTCCGGGGGGCAGGTCGATCGAAGTAACGATCTCGCCCTCCGCAAGGGAGGTTTCGAGATAGTCGACGAAAAATTCAGCTATCGGAATCACCCGCCTACCATCGGGGCCGGCTGCGTTGACCGCTGCGTCCGCAACAACGAGTGCAG